>CAMBFD010000009.1 GCA_945865625.1 Chitinophaga pinensis | reverse complement strand
CAATACAGCGCTTGTCGCTATCCCTCAATACTCTCTTTAAGAAAGTGGTTTTACCAGTACCCGCTTCACCTGTCAAAAACACGTTCCGTCTTGTGTTTTCTACAATGTCGAAGGCAACATCCGCTATGTCTAATTCAGAATCCAATATTCACAAAGATACTTCGTTCGCTAAAAATAGTTTGAGAAAGATTTGCAGATTTGCAAAAAATAAATGCACATTTTGCGCGTTGTTTCCTATTGCGTTTTCCCTAAATTTGTATTTAACGCTTTTCAAGGAAACTATCTATTCATGCATACATCAATGATTTACATTCTAATTAAATGATTCATTTTTACAAACCATTTCTTAAAATACTCAGTTTGAGTCTTTTTTCTTTTATTTTGGGGGATATTGGCGCGCAAACCCTAAATGCCGATAGCATTCCAGAGTATAGTTGGGTGCAACTCATGTTACAACCAAAGCCGAATTATTATGAAGTAAAGCGTGCATTTGACGCTCAATATCAAAATAATTTCCCTAAAAAAGGAACCGGTTTTAAATCGTTCAAACGTTGGGAACAGCGCGTAATCAACCATCTCGATGATTCAGGCTATGTTGTATGGAACAATCAACAAATCAATGATTTCCTCATTGCTCATAGCAGCCCTTTGCCAAATTCAACAACTAATCCGGGATTGGCGCCGAATGGGAATGTCACCCCAGCAACGTATTGCGCTGATTGGGGCCGTTGGTTGCCTGTGGGTCCTGTTTTACATCCTTACAATCAATCAACCCAACCTACAGGAATTGGGAGAATCAATGGCATTGCTTTTCACCCTACCGATACAAATACATTTTTTGCTTTAGCCCCACAGGGCGGTGTCTGGAAAACCAAAGATTATGGAAATTCTTGGAGTCATTTATGGACAGCTGGAACAAATAACAACTTTGTTACGCTTGGCGCAAGCAGCATGGTGTTGAGTTACAACAATCCAGATACCCTTTACATTGGAACAGGCGATAGAGACGCTGGAGATGCACCAGGCTATGGGGTTGTATTTTCTTCAAATGGTGGTGCTACATTTTCTTTGAGAAATACAGGGATGGGAAATGTGACCGTTGGAAAAATGAGAATGCACCCAAAAAATTCTGCCATTCTCATTGCTGCCACAAACTCAGGTGTTTTTAAATCAACAAATTCTGGTTTAAACTGGACAAGAACCAGCACAGCCTCAAATTATACCGATGTTGAGTTTCATCCTTACAATCCCAATATAGTGTATGCCGCTTCTAACGGATTTTTATATAAGAGCAACAATACAGGGAGTAGTTTTTCTCAAGTAACCACAGGTCTTCCAACTTCTGGAGTTCAAAGAGGAGAAATTGCTGTGACTAAAGCCGATAGAGGAACTGTGTTTTTCTTAACTTGTGTCAGTTCGAGGTTTCAAGGACTCTATGTATCCAGAGATAGCGCAAACTCATTTACAAATTCTAGCGCCACACCTGCAAATATCTTAGGCTATTCTGAGCTTGGAAATGATAACAGCGGACAAGGATGGTATGATTTAGATTTGGCAGCTGATCCTCTTAACAAAAACACCATTTATGCTTTTGGTGTAAATATTTGGAAGTCAACAAATTCTGGTTCCACATTTACTGTTTGCGGTCATTGGGTTGGTGCCGGTGGTGCCGATGATGTGCACGCCGACCAACATGCCGGTGAATTCAACAATTCAGGAAGAACCATCTTTTCTGGAAACGACGGCGGAATCTATTTCTCTAAAAACGGTGGGGAAACTTGGAATAACATTTCATCTGGAATTCAAAATTCTCAGATCTACAGACTTTCTGTTGCAAAAAATATCGACAATATGTCGGCTCAAGGATATCAAGATAACGGCTCGGCAATGCACCAGAACGACAATTTTTTCACCTACTGGGGCGGAGATGGAATGGATTGTGCCGTTGACCCAACCGATGACAAATATGTTTTTGGTTCTTACATTATGGGATCTATTTATCGTCAATACGATAGACGCTTAAGCAAAGATATTGCGGCAAATGGAGTCAATAGTATCAATGAAGGTGGTGCTTGGCTTACCCCGTTTGTACTTCAAGAAGGAAATCCCAATCGAATGTTTGCAGGTTACGTGAATGTATGGCGTTGTGACAGTGTAAAGTCAAATGGGACAATCAATTTCAAAAGAATTTCTACTGGATTCCCTGGCAACATTCGAAACATTAAAAACAGTGCTGCCAATAAAAATATTTTATATGTGGTTCGTGGTGACGGTAAACTATACAGATCCGACAATGCAGGAACGGCAATAAATCCTACTTGGACTGATTTAAGTGGAACAATGCCTTCAGGAATTACACTTAGAGCCATTGAGCCGCATGCAAAAGATAGCAATGTCATTTACATAGCTGGCAATTCAATTCTCTACAAAAGCACCAACAAAGGAAGCAGTTGGACACAAATTGGCAATTTGGGAAATGCAAGTCCCGTTGCAGGCTTCAGTTATGGTAACATCACAACGTTAAAATACGATTCAACGGGAAGTTATGAAGACATTTACATCGGCACCGACCGCGGTGTCTATGTTTATCTGAATTCTAGTGCAGGAACATCTGCAGGAATCACAGAATTTATTTCAGGATTTCCAATGTGGGCTGATGTAACGGATTTAGACATTTATTATGCCCCAAAAAATCGATTAAAGAGCACAATCTTCGCATCTACTTACGGAAGAGGTGTTTGGAGAAGTAACCTTACAGATTATGGCGCTTTTACAAGTCCTAGATTTAAAACATCCTTTTATGCCTTCGATTCAGTTTTCGCCGTTGGTGGTAAAGTACGATTGTATGAGCAAGTTGAAGGCTCTGTAACATCCCTCAAATGGCAAATAACCCCTAGCACTTTTTCTTGGGTCAATAATGATAGTACCGGTAAAATCATTGAAGCAAAATTTAATACAGCAGGAATTTACACGGTTACACTCACTGCAAACAGCTGTGGAACATCTGGGAGTTTCACAAAAAAACATTGGATTAAAGTTTTTAATGCCCCTACCAATCCAACGTGTATTTCAACAACCACCCCATCATCTGTCAATTATGGAATGGGCATTGTTAAAGTTTCGTTAAACGACAATTCTAATGAAACAGGTTTGTTTTTTGATGATGGACAAAATATCAATTTTACAAAACAAAAGATTTTCAAGATTAAACCAAGTGTAAGTCAATCATTAAAAGTAACAGCTGGACTTGGTTATGCAGAATATGCAAGGGTTTACATTGATTATAATAACAATGGAAAATTCGAAAATTACAAAGGCGAAGTGCTTGCATCGGTGGTTGCAAATTCTGTAAACGATGCGGTTTTCAACTTTACACCGCCTGCCAATTTGGTGAAAAACCAACCGATTTTAATGAGGGTGATAAGTGATTACTACCCTATGGATACCAACGCATGTACAAATATTGGGTATGGGCAAAGTGAAGATTATTCCCTTGTTTACGAAAAAGTTTCTCCTAATTTAAATGCAGATAGGAAAAGCGCATGTACAAAACAGACTTTTGTGTTTTCAGATTCTTCTGAGGGATTGATCAATCAATGGGATTGGAATTTTGGCGCTGGCGCATTTCCCCAAACAGCCACCGGCAAAGGTCCACATACTGTTACGTACCATTCTGCGGGATTAAAATCCATTAAACTCAGCGTAAATGGATCAACTTCAGATACCATTTTAAAGAAAGATTTTATCGCTGTCATTCAAAAGCCTACACTCAAAGTGAGAAGTAAATCAGGCGAATTAGAGGTTTGTCAAGGCAATGCAATTACAATAGCGGTAAAAGATTCTTTCAACCTACCGTTGAGTAATAAGTGGTATAAGGCACCTCTGCTTTTAAAAGGAACAGACACAACATTGTTGCTCAATAATTTATCGTATTCAGACACTGGAAATTATTATTCCATTGCCCAATACAAAGGTTGTTCAGATACTTCATTCAATATTAAAATTGGCATTTTTGCAAAGCCAAAAGTTTCATTTTTAACGAATACACTCAATCAATGTGTAAAAGGAAACGAATTTAAGTTTACGAATACGTCTACCATTGATTTCGATGTACTCAGTTCTTATCGTTGGTCAATTCTCACAACTGCATTAAAAAGCAGCACAAAAGATTATGCTGTAAAGATTCCAAGCTATGGTAGTTACAGTGTTAAGTTGATTGTAGGCTCAAATAAATCATGTTTTGATAGTTTATTGCAACCCATTCAAGTTTGGGCCAATCCTAAAGCAAATTGGAGTTTTAAAGATAGTGCTCAATGCGACAAGAACAATTTGTTTACGGCAATCAATTCAACCACAATAGGTAGCAATGAAACCATATTCTACACATGGAAATGGGCCGATGCCACTTCAGAAGCGGGAGTAACACCAAAGCCCCATCAATTCAACAATGTGGGAAGTTTTAACAATGTATTAATCGCAAAAACCATAAACAATTGTGCCGATACTTTTGCAAAAATTGCCATTGTTTATGAAACCTATAAACCAAGTTTTGAGGTCTTAAATTCAATCACACAAATTGCTCAATCTTCTTTTTGCGAGAATGAGTTTATGAAAATTTCCAATACTTCAAATCCAACCGACAAAGGCACATATACTTATACCTTAAATGGCAAACCGTTCAATTCAAAAAGCACACAACTTGCATTTCTTAATTATGGACAAAAATCATTATCGCTGTTGGTAAATCATCTTCCTGAGGGATGCATTGACTCATCGAGCCGATTGATTGAAATCAAATCAATCCCAAGGGCACAATTTACCTTATCTCCAAATCCTTTGTGCGCAGTTCAACAAGAATTATTGGGACAAAACAGCAGTACGAATCGCGACAATAGAACATTGAAATACACTTGGGAAATTGTGGGCATTAAATCCGACACCAGCAGAAATTTAAAACATACTTTTCTGAATAAAGGAAATTACGTGGTTAGCCTAATTGCCGATAACAATGGGTGTACGGATACATTCAATGAAAATAGTTTAACTGTTGTTGATCCAGTTTCTGCATCATTTAAATATAATTTATCACAAACCTACAATTCACCAAATCAACTTCAATTAGAATTAATTGCCGACGATACCATGCAACCTAATTACACCTATCAATGGCAATTTGGGGATGAACAATTTTCTGGTAAAAAGACACTTAAAAAAATCAATATAAACAATGTTTATCGTATACTGTTAAAGGTTGAAAATACCATTGGTTGCACAGATACATCCTCTCAAATTCTCAAAATTGAAAATCCATTTCTTTTGAAACAAAACAATGAACTTAATTTCAGTCTTTTCCCCAATCCAACTACAAACATATCGGCTTATTCTTTTAGGGCAAAAAAAGGTGATCGGGTAAAAGTGAAACTTACAACTATTATTGGGCAACAGGAATTGTATTCAAGAAACTGGGAAATAAAGGAAGATGGACAGTATTTTGAGACAATCAATTTTGATAACCTACACCTTTCTGCAGGCACATACCCTATTCAAATTGAATGCGGATCTATCGTTGTTTGGGCCAAAATTATTTACTTACGTTAATGAAAAGGCTATGGAATATTGGTTAGGTATTCCTTTTCATTTTTTTGAGGGACAAGGACTGGGATTTAGTGTTTAGTGTTTAGTGTTTAGCGTTTAGTGTTTAGTGTTTAACGACGAGATAACCGCTAAACTTTAAACGTAAAACAGTGTAATGTTTTCGTTGATTCCAGATCAATAAACACTCAACTTTAAACACTAAACCTTAAATCCGATGCCACCTGATGCGATGTTTGGCCTAACCTCAGTTGAGAATTCTTCAACGTCTTCAAAGGTGAGGGTTTTTACTGCTTTTTCTGTCCGTTTACTCGGCGTTAATTCACTTAAACGTAAATGTTGATTGCGAATAGCTTCTTCACAAACTTTACGAACACTTCTACCATTTCCAAAATACTTATCACGTGTTTTATACATAAATTCTATGTATTTCATCAAGTGGTCAGCGGCTTTCGGTTCAGGAGATATATTATTATCTATTAATTGATTCAACGCAATCGTATACAAATCTTCAGCATTGAAATCTTTAAAATTAAAGACCCTATCGAAACGCGATTTTAAACCTGGATTTGATTCCATGAATTTATCCATATTTTGGGTATAACCTGCAGCAATCACTATAAACTCTCCACGTTTATCTTCCATACGTTTCAACAATGTTTCAATGGCTTCTCTACCAAAGTCATTTGAGCCACCGTCAGACAAACTATAAGCTTCATCTATAAACAAAACCCCGCCCATAGATTTATTGATCAATTCAGAAGTTTTAATTGCAGTTTGACCCACATATCCGCCTACCAAACTTTGTCGGTCACATTCAACCAAATGTCCCCTCTCAAGAATACCCAAGGCTTTATAAATTTGAGCTAAAATACGTGCAACCGTTGTTTTACCAGTTCCAGGATTTCCACTAAATACACTGTGTAATGAGAATGTTTTACGGATGTCTTTACCCTGACTTTTATAAAATCTGACTAATTTCACAAGTTCTTCAATTTCTTGTTTCACTTGCTCCAAGCCAATCATATTTTTCAATCGACCCATTGAATCTTTCAACAATTCTTCATCAATTGGAATATCGGGTAAGATTCTATTTTTTTGCGCAAATATTTTTGTTAAATCTGATTCATCAATCGCCGATAGTCCATCTTTATCGAGTAATTCAGGATGCTCAGTTTTCATAATTCTCAGACCTAAATTAATTTTAGCTTCATCCAACATAGAATTTACCAAACGGGCATTTCCAAAAAATTTATCACGATCTCGGTATTTATCAACCAAAAACTTATGAAGCGTAATCTGGGCTTTTTCATTTAAAACAACCCCTCTCTTTTTGGCAGCAAAATCTGCAATTTGCACCAATTCTTGTGGTGTATAATCTGGAAAATCGTATTGAAGAACAAAACGACTCTTTAGTCCTGGATTAGACTCCAAGAAGACTTCCATTTCCTCAGGGTAACCAGCAACAACAATTGCAATATCAGTTGAATCGCTTAATTCTTTCAGCAATACCTCAATGGCTTCTTTACCAAAATCTTTATTGTCTTCGTCTTTTCGAGCTAAAGAATAGGCTTCATCAATAAATAAAACGCCGTCTTTAGCTTTTTTAATGGCTTCTTTTGTTTTTGGCGCAGTTTGACCAATATATTCAGCAACCAAATCGGCACGATCAACTTCATGCACATGACCTTTTTTCAAAAGTCCAAGTTCTTTATATATTTTACCTAGCAATCTAGCCACCGTAGTTTTACCAGTTCCAGGATTGCCTTTGAATACGGCATGTAAGTTAATTTTATCGGTTTCATCAAAACCTTTTTCTTTTCTAAGGGCAACAAACCTCAAGTAGTCTGAATATTCACGAATTTTAACTTTAATTGGATCTAAACCAATGAGCTCATCCAATTCCTTCATCACACCTTCAAAGCCTATCGATTCTTCGTCGTGATGTTCTAATTGTGGTTCTGGTTGTTCAATTTCTTCGCCATCTTCATCATAAAATTCAATTTGTGTCATTGGCAAGAAATCGCTGTCGTTTGCAGCCACAAAATCTTCCCCTATTTCAAAAGGAATATTCGCAAGCAACTCGCCCATGAAAACGATTTCAACATAATAATCACCCCTAGACCAAGTTCCAATAATGTCGGAACCCCAACCAATGGTTGCCGAAAATTCATCTTCAGTTGGTTTTACAAAATATAGTTTTTGAACCCTACCTTTTAAATAACCGCTCAATGTTCGAAAGTTGAACATCAATTCAATTGGTAAATCAGCTGATCTACGGGTTAAATTTTTCGCATTCAATTCTACATAAACATATTTTGTGCTCAGTACATTGAAAACGGTGTAATATTTTCTTAAATCGATGGTGGTATTGTCATCAGGTCCCTCATAAAGTTTAACCGTTTCAATTTTAAAATAAGGATTAAATCCAGGCTTAACTTGCCCAACGCTTTCAACATAAAAGGTTTTAGTGGTTAACAATTCTGTTCCAATCCAAGCTTCCCATTTGTAAACGCCTGGTTTCCAATAAGCCCCCGTGGTTTTAACTCCCCAACCCTCGCGAATAAATGCAACATTGTCGGACATTGAAATGAGTCTATCACAATTTAAATCGCATACTTCGTTATTTTTTTCATCGAAACATTTGAGCTGCATTCTTAATGTCCAATCTTCTTCATCAAATTTTTTGTTGAACACACTCACCTCGCAATAAACATATGCGAGTTCTTTTTGCTCAAAAACACAACGATATTTCTTGGTATTATTGGCCAACCACTCTGTAGACGAGTAGATTTTGATATCCTTAAATTTAAAAAAGTTATTGTCCATAAGTAGTCATTAAAACCATATGAAACAAACTTAATTAAAAATGGCAAAGATTGTAGGGGATGTCCCTAAAAAACCCAAAAAAATCTATAAAGTATAGTTGATTCCCGACGTAAAGCCCATCGAATTCACTCCAACACCCAAATTCGCAAACCAACCCAAGCCATGCAATGCATTCATGGTGTGCTTTACACCAATTAAGGTTAGTTGAAATCCAGAGGTAGAAACGCTTTTATCGATGAAGTCAACACTTTGACCCGAGCCTCTTACTTTTTCGGTGGTTAAATTAAAACTAAACATTCCCAAACCAATTCCACTGTGAAATGAAAATGTAGATTTCGGCCTTCTAATTTTACCCCAAAACCAATCAACTTGCATTAATAGAGAATTCATACCTACGTTGTAGTAATAGACTGTTGAATCTGAAGGATTTTGAAAATCTGGCATCACCAAATTATTGGTTTTAATTGATGAATTGCTAAAAACCATACCCAATGAAACCTTTTCTTTTGCATGAAATTGATATCCAATTACGTTGGGGCCATTAATTTCCATGTCAATATCAGGAAAATTAAACTTCAAGTTATCTTTCAATGTTTTTGCAACTTGCTCTAACAATACCGATGAGCCTGTCCCCCAAAAGAATGTCAATGCCCCTTGAGGATGCAAATTGGCCTTCGGTATAATTTGTACATCTATATTTTTTACAGGGATTGAGTCGGCAAACAAGCCCAAGTCGTAAGATAAAGTTTTAGCAAAAAGACCAGAAAGGTTCAAAAATGCAGCAACTGCAATTAATTTCAAGTTCATCAGCGCAAATTAATTTAATCTTTGGATATTGTAAAACACAACGCTTATTTTATTTGGAATTTTACAAAAACATTAGATTTGATTTTAATTTTAGTGAGTTCCAAAGATTGGCTCTCTTCATTATCACCATCTCCAATCATCTCGATTTTATCTTTACTGCCCCTCATCATTGACAACATTGGTGAAATGTTATCTGATGCATAAACTTGTTCATATCGGATTTCTAAAGGACATAAAAGCTCCTCACCAATGCCTTTCAATAGCAATTTAGCGTTATTTTTAGCCATCATAAGTGCCAATTTCTTCATTTCTAAAACGAGACTATCGTATTGAGTATGCTCATATTTTTCGACATACGCATTGAAAACTTTCCACTTGTCGAGCTTTTGAAAAATCAAATTTTGATCCGAATACTTCGATAATTCAAGATTCAGAACTTTTATAGATACGGCATCTTTGCGTTTACGAACCGATTCAAATGTTGTACTCATATTTACAACAGTTAACTTAGATGCATCAATTTTCATTTTTTTCAACATTAACCTCAGGCTATCCTCTTGAATTTTAATGGATATTGGTTGTTGATTTTTATCTTCTGTTCTTTCCTTTAAAACAATTTTAACGGTAATTTTATTGGGATTAACCTGAATTTCTGAAGATTCAGAGATATCGATGGTTTTTATTGGGGATACTAGAGCTTGCTGCTGTGAGATTAAGGGTTGAAACAATGCAAAACTTCCAATTGCAATGTAAATTTTTAAACTATTTTTCATCTGTTCACAATTATATAATTCTATATACGAATGACTGTTCAAAGGTAAATTGCAAATCGACTAAAAAAGAAATATTTTTTACATAATAAATTGATGTATATAAGCAAATTAGTTGTTTACACTTAATTTTTTATTCATGTTCACTTGCAATCTTGAATAAAAATACTACCTTTGCATTCCGTTTTACGATGACCTCGTAGCTCAGCTGGATAGAGCAACTGCCTTCTAAGCAGTAGGTCACAGGTTCGAATCCTGTCGGGGTCACACCGTTAAGTCGGCAACTAGTACGGGGAGTAGCGCAGGCCGGTAGCGCACCTGGTTTGGGACCAGGGGGTCGCAGGTTCGAATCCTGTCTCCCCGACCAACTCAAAAGTCTCATTTATGAGGCTTTTTTTTTGCCCAATTTTGAGCAATCATTAAATTTCATCCAAAAAGAGAATCTTAAGAAGTAAAGAAATTAATGAATGAAGTCAGGCTAATTATAGGTACTTTAGTCTAATAATTCGACTAATTTTTAGGACTATCAAAATGAAATTGATCTAAAATCTCGAATTGTAAATGATTCTTATGGAAAATAGTTGAAGGTAATTCTTCTATTTCTTGAATATCCACTCCTTCCGTGTTTACAATTTCCACAATGGTACCATTAAATACGGAGACTCTAAATTGATTTTTTAAAGTTTCACAATTTATAGCATCTGTTGTCAAAAAAACAAAATTATTGTCGATTGTTTTAAGTACAAAATTAAAATCAGAGGACTGAAATACTGGTTTATAATAACATTTGGTAATCGTAAAGTCATACACTTTTAAGTGTTGATTTTCCAATTTGAAGTCATGTACTTGATTTAATTTCTTTTTATAGTACCAATAACCAAAACACCAAGCATTAAAAGCTACAAAACTAAAAACCGTAGTTTTCGAAAATTCGATAAACAAAATATTTGAATATTTTAAGGCGAATAGCTGTAAAAGAACGGCTAAGAAAAATGGCGAAAGACTCGCACCTAAAATAAGTAATTTACTGTTTTGTTTGGCATTTTCAAACACTGAAAGTTCTTCTACTGTAAATTGACGTTCAGAAATTTCCATTGTTTAACTTCATATCAAAATTAACCAATAAAAGTCAAACAAACTAATGATAGCCAAAGTTATAACAAGATTAAATCAGTAAATTTTACAGAAATTATAATTCTAATAAAAATAGCAAATAAATATCAATGCTCGAAAAATAGAAATCCGTATCATGTTATTATAAAAGATTAGATTATTTAGATTGAAATTAACATTTTGTAAATTCAAACCCAAGAACATTAAAAGATATATGAAAAGTACAAGGTAGTTGTTGGTGTTAAATTAAAGTTT
The DNA here is from genome assembly GCA_945865625.1 of Chitinophaga pinensis. Lineage (GTDB taxonomy): Bacteria > Bacteroidota > Bacteroidia > NS11-12g > UBA955 > VMCP01. The sequence continues at coordinate 37,005 of CAMBFD010000009.1, read as the reverse complement.
GATGTTGTAAAATCAGGTGTCTTTGTATCTTCCAATTTTGAAACATAATAAGTATTGTCTGAAATGTTCAAATCAATTGTTTTTCGCTGATTCAATACAGTAATGGTATTAAATGATCCTTGAATATTTGTTTCAACTTGAGCCCTCAAATATTTGGTAAGATTATAATTTAACCCTATTCCGTAATTTAAACTATATGAAATGTTTGATTGTCCTGTTTCATACCGATAAAACTGAACAATTGTTCTACCCATTGGACCATTCACCTCAGCAAGTGAATTCACGGTAATTTGATTGTACGAATAACCCCCTTTAAACAAATCCAAAAACTGATAAACACTGAGTCTGTTATCTTTAAAAAATCCTTTTTGAATGCCAACCCCAACGTTAAAATTCACATTCCCAAGGACCAAATTATTATATTCATCACCAATTTTCGTTGCCAAAGCATTGTTATCGAAAGCCGTTTTATACGTTTGATATACACTTCCATTTAAATGAAAACGAAGTGCCAAATCATTTTTAAGATACCTCTTATAAATTGCACCCATATTTCCGCCCCAAGTTTGCTGAAATATCAGTGGAAAAAAATTTGCTATTGCAATTTCATTTCTAGGTTCCTTGGGTATTGAAGGTGTTATGGGTAAAATATGGTTCTCTTTTGTTGAATCTATTTTTGATTGAGCAGACAATGTCCCTACTGAAAATGCGAATGCAAATATGAATTTTCTCATGTGTTTGATTATAAAACGCACAATTTAATTCTATATTTGGGTTTTTACAGAGAATTTATATGAAATGCCACAAAACTGACATTCCGAATACTTATCCCCAAAAATTTAACGTCATGCCAACAATCAAATGTTTGAATATAAATTTGAATATTAATTTATTGTGAACATCCAAAATTTCTTCCAGTCTCTACATTTTGATCAAATTGATCTCATTCTATGCATCTGCGCAGTTATCTTTTTTTCTGTTGGATGGATTTACTTCTTTCAATATTTTTCTGTCGTCAATCTCACAAATCAGGCACCAACATCTCAGCTACCTCCAGTGTCTATTATCATTGCCGCACGAAATTCTGTATTGAAACTCGAAGAAAATTTACCACATTGGCTCAACCAAGATTACCCTCAATTTGAAGTGGTTATCATTGATGATCGTTCCGGTGATCAAACAGCATATTTTCTTGTTAAAACCGCTGAAAAAGAACCCCTACTAAAATACGTTCTCCTCGATCCAGAAGTGATTAAAAATGGAGGTAAAAAACTTGCCCTAACCTTAGGATTTAAAAAAGCCAAATACAACCATTTCTTGCTTACTGACGCCGATTGTGTGCCAAACTCTGACCAATGGCTTAAAAGTATGGCTGCAGGTTTTACGTCTAAAAAAGACATTATTCTTGGAGTTTCACCCGTTAAAACTAAAAAAACATTCTTAGGCAGATTGGTGCAATACGAAAACATGCTCACTGCCTTGCAATTCTTAGGGATGACAATCAAAGGGAAACCTTACATGGGTGTTGGACGAAATTTAGCCTACACCAGAAGTATTTACGATTCAGTGGGTGGTTTTTCTAAGCACCACCACTTGCCAGCCGGCGACGATGATTTGTTTGTTCAAGAAGCTTCAAATGCCACAAATACTACGATTTGCATTGACCCTAATAGCTTTGTAAACACAAATGGACCAGCAAATTGGAAAGAATATTGGAAACAAAAAATGCGTCATTTATGGATTGGTAAACAATACCGTTCCGATGTTAAAAATCAACTCGCTTGGTTGCCAATTTCTCAATTGCTATTCTGGTCAACAATCATATTTTGGTTTGCTTTTGGAAGCAGTTGGTTTTGGCCAATCATTCCAATTTTGGTAAAAATCATTCCTGAATGGGTCATTTTTACCAAAAAAGGAAAACTCCTCAACATGCCACTCGCAAATCCTTATTATCCATTCTTTAATTTTTTCTATAGCTTCTGGTACTTATTTATTTCCATCAACGCATTTTTTAAACGCAAAATTGTATGGTAATCACCTCTAGTTTAATTGAACGCTATTTCCCTGAACTCAACGAGACTCAGAAAACGCAATTTGAAGCACTTTACGATCTTTATGTTTACCATAACGAGAGAGTGAATGTGATTTCAAGAAAAGACATGGAAAACTTCTATATACACCATGTATTACACTCTTTAGCCCTCGTTAAATTTTGTGATTTTACAGGAATTAAAAGCATTATCGACATTGGAACCGGTGGTGGATTTCCAGGTATTCCCCTTGCCATCATGTTTCCTGAAATCAAATTTCACCTCGTAGATTCAATCGGTAAAAAAATCAATGTTGTGAATGAAGTGGCTCAATCTATAGAACTTAAAAATGTTCTAGGAGAGCACCAACGCACCGAAAGTTCTGAATATGGATATGATTTAGCCGTTGCAAGAGCCGTGGCTCCAGCCATTAAGCTATATGACTGGATGAAAGACAATTGGATGGAGAAACCCAAATTCTACCTTTTAAAAGGTGGCGACCTTTCCGAAGAGTTAAATGAACTCCTTCAATTAAATCCGAGGCTTAAAATTAAATCAAACAATATTTCCAAAGTTTTCAAAGAAGACTTTTTCGAAACAAAAAAGGTGATTACAATTGAGTAATCACCTTTTTATTTTGAGGGACATTTCCTGTTAGAATCCCAATATTTCTTTTGCTTTTGCGATGGCTTGATCCAATCCTGAAGCGTCTTTTCCTCCGGCTGTTGCAAAGAACTTTTGTCCTCCGCCACCACCTTGAATGAACTTACCGCATTCTCTCACCATGCTTGAAGCATCTAAGCCTTTTTCAGCCACTAAATTCTCTTCAATGTAAATTGCCAATCCTGGCTTTTCATCTGCCACATATCCCAACACACAAACTAAATTCGCAAATTCTTGCTTCAGTTGGAAACACAATTGTTTTGCAGCATCGGCACTTGGCAAATTTAAATTCGCACTGATAAAATGAATGTCACCAATTTTATTTACACTCTGTATTAATTGAGATTTTACTTGGTTTATCTTCTCATTTTCAAATGCTTCTAATTTCTTAGCTAAGACATCATTGTCTGCATAAAGTTTTTGAATTGCGGTTAAGATATCTTTAGGGTTATTCAAATTCTCAGAGATTTGATTCAACAACGTCAATTTCTCACCAATATACAACAACGCCCTTTCATTTGTAATTGCCTCAATTCTTCTCACCCCAGCACTCACACTTCCCTCAGAAATCAATTTAAAGAATCCAATTTGAGAGGTGTTTGCAACATGGGTTCCACCGCAAAGTTCCATAGAATACTCACGATCGAACTCAATGACCCTCACAAAATCTCCATATTTCTCACCAAACAAGGCCGTAGCGCCCATATCGATGGCATTTTGAATCGGAATGTTTCTGTGCTCAATCAATGCAATGCCCTCTTGAATTTTGGCATTCACCATTTGCTCAACAGAAGCAATCTCCTCTTCTGTCATCTTGCCGAAATGTGAAAAGTCGAAACGTAAAGTTTCATCATTCACCAAACTTCCTTTTTGCGCAACATGAGTCCCTAAAACCCTTTGCAACGCACTGTGCATTAAATGTGTAGCGCTGTGATTTGCCGATATTTTCAATCTGCGCTTTTCATTTACTGTAGCCTTAAACAACTGTTTCGCATTTTTAATTTCTTGGGAAGAAACTAAAATATGCAATTTATTTTCTTTTGAGGTATCAATAATTTGAATGGTTTCTCCATCTTCACCAACCAAAATTCCCGTATCGCCAACTTGTCCACCACTTTCTGCATAGAAAGGACAATCAGCCAATACAATGTGTGTTAGGTTTTTACCTTTAACTGTTACAGAACGATGTCTCGCAATCAACGAATTGCATTCTGATTTATCATATCCAAGGAAGCTCTCCTCAAGAGATTCATGTGCAAAATTCCAATCACCAGTTTCTTTTTGAGCATCGGCTTTACTTCTCTGTTTTTGCTCATTTAAGGCCTTTTCAAATCCTTCAATATCAATCGAAACATTCTTCTCACGGGAAATGACCTCCGTTAAATCGATAGGAAACCCATAAGTATCATACAATTCAAACGCCATTTCACCTGAAATTCCTTTTGATGGATTTTCGGCAAAATAAGCATTGATTTTTTGCATTCCAGTGCTCAAGGTTCTAAAGAACGACAGCTCCTCTTCTCTTACAACTCTTTGTATGAAAGCCAATTGGCTTTGCAACTCAGAGAAAGAATTCGCAAAATATGCAGCCAAATCTTCCAACAATTCATGCATGAATGGCTCCGTAAATCCTAAATAGCTATAACCATATCTTACGGCTCTTCTTAAAATTCTACGAACTACATAACCAGCGCCATTATTTGCTGGCAATTGTCCGTCGGCAATACACAAACCCACTGCTCTAATATGATCGGCAATCACTCTGAATGCTATGTCTTGAGCTTCGTTGTCGCCATATATTTTACCACAAAGGCTAGCGGTTTTTTGTATGATAAACTGAAAAATATCTGTATCGTAATTAGACGATTTACCTTGTATCACCCTCACCAAGCGCTCAAAGCCCATTCCGGTATCAACGTGTTGAGCGGGCAACTTCACCAATGAACCATCGGCCATGCGATTGAATTCCATGAACACATTGTTCCAAATTTCTATGACCTCTGGATGGTCTTTATTCACTAATGTTGCACCATCTACTTTCGCACGATCTTCATCAGAACGCATATCGAAATGGATTTCGGTACAAGGTCCGCAAGGACCTGTATCGCCCATTTCCCAAAAATTATCTTTTTTATTCCCGTTAATTATTTTAGAAGCATCTATTCTAGCCGACCAAATATCGAATGCCTCTTGGTCGAAATGGATATTTGCGGCTTCATCACCTTCAAAAACTGTGACATACAAACGATCTTTCGGTAAACCATAGACCTCAGTTAACAATTCCCAAGCCCATGCAATTGCATCTGCTTTGAAATAATCACCAAAGCTCCAGTTACCGATCATTTCAAACATGGTATGATGGTAATGGTCGTGCCCTACTTCATCTAAATCGTTGTGTTTTCCACTCACGCGCAAACATTTCTGACTGTTGGCAACGCGTTTATGGGTGGCCACTGCATTTCCCAAAAAATAATCTTTGAACTGATTCATTCCAGCATTTGTAAACATCAAGGTAGGATCACCTTTAACTACAATTGGAGCTGATGGCACAATTCTGTGATTTTTGCTTTCAAAGAAAGCTAAAAATTTCGCTTTAATTTCTTGAGATGTAAGAGACATAATACAGGTGCAAAGATAAATAAAAAAGGTTTATAAAGGTTTATGAGTTTTATAAACAAAAAGGACGCCCGAGGGCGTCCAATTTTTATTTTTGTTATTGTTGTTTCGAATTTAAGCAGTCGCCATTTTAGGTGCTGCGGCTTTGATTTCATCAGATGAACCGTCTGCAAACTTCTGAAAATTATCATTGAACAATTTTGCAAGTTTAGCACATTGTGCATCATATTCTTCTCCACTAGCCCAAGTGTTACGTGGGTGCAATAACACAGCAGGCACATTCGGGCAAGAATCTGGCATCGCCATTCCAAACACTGGGTGATTGGTGAACGTTCCATTCAATTGTCCCTCCAAAGCAGCTGTAATCATAGCTCTTGTATAAGACAATTTCATGCGGCTACCAACACCGTAAGGACCACCTGTCCAACCAGTATTGATTAACCAAACGTTAACATCTGGATTTGCTGATAATTTTTCACCCAACATTTTTGCATATTTCGCAGGATGTAAAGGCAAGAAAACCTGACCAAAACAAGCAGAGAAAGTAGCCTGCGGTTCAGTAACACCAGCTTCAGTACCAGCAACTTTAGCAGTGTAGCCACTAATGAATTGATACATTGCTTGACCTGGAGTTAATTTAGAAATTGGAGGCAATACCCCAAAAGCATCTGCTGTTAAGAAGAAAATATTCTTAGGAGCATCGCCAATTGATGGCACTGCAATATTATCAATATATTCAATTGGGTAAGCAACACGGGTGTTCTCAGTCACTGAAATATTATCGTAATCTGGAGTGTTGGTTCCTTCAACAAAACGAACATTTTCAACCAAGGCACCACGTTTGATGGCATTCCAAATTTGAGGTTCTTTTTCTTCGGATAAATTTACGCATTTAGCATAACACCCACCTTCAAAGTTAAATACAGTTGTATCAGACCAACCATGTTCATCGTCACCAATCAATTTACGATTGGGATCTGCACTTAAGGTTGTTTTACCTGTACCACTCAAACCAAAGAAAACAGCAGTATCGCCTTTTTCTCCAATGTTTGCAGAACAATGCATGCTCAACACCCCTTTTTCTTGAGGAAGGATGTAATTCAACACACCAAAAATTCCTTTTTTGATTTCACCAGTGTAACCACTCCCACCAATCAAAATGATTTTTCTAGAGAAGCTCACAATGGTAAAGTTGTGTTGACGGGTTCCATCTTCAGCTGGCACAGCCATGAAAGAAGGAGCCGCAAGAATTAACCATTCTGTAGGTTGAGTAGCAATTTCAGTTGCTGTAGGACGTAAAAACAAGTTCTTAGCGAACAAATTTTGATACGCACTTTCAGTTACCACTTGAATGTTCAAACGATATTTGGGATCAGCACAAGCATAAGCGTGGCGAACAAAAATCTCTCTATCTCCAAGGTGTTTCACCACTTTGTTCAATAAAGCATCGAACTTCTCAGCTTCAAAAGGCTGATTTACAGCACCCCACCAAGCAGTGTCGGCTGTTATTTCATCCTTTACTAAGAATTTATCTTTGGGACTTCTTCCAGTGAATTCACCAGTATCAGCAGCCAATGCCCCTTTATCGGTAATTAAACCTTCGTTTCTTTCGAGAGCTTTTTCAATGAGCTCATCGGTGGTTAAGTTTTCAAAAACTTGCTTTGCATGTGCTTTAATTTCAGCAATCAACGCTTCGTTACTCATACTTTATTTTTTCGTAAATTTGACGATGCAAAGTTACCGAAACGTTAATTGCATTGGTTATTTTTTTTCAAATTTCATTTGCGCCTATTTACGCACACCAAACTTTCCTATATTTGAAGCTTTATGAGGCCCCTAAAATTGCTTAAAACAATACAATTCAAACACTTATTTAATTCATCACAATTTAAAAGTGTAAAATTGACACTAGTTATTTTGTGCATTATTTTTTCGGGCAAAAATGTGGTACATGCCCAAAATAACGGCTACAAACCGACTTACGACAAAGTTTTTTATGGAGGGATGTTGGTGTTTAGTGCTACAGATTTGTATTTAACCCAAAAACTCAACGCGGTGCCACATCATTGGGAAATCAACCCAATCGACAAATTGGCTTTGAACCAATTAAATTTAAATTATGCCCACACTTCAGATATAACCGCAGGCGCTACAATGATGTTGAGTGCCGGAATGACATTGTTCATGCCTAAAAATGATCGTTGGGGATATTTCAACCAACTCACACAAAATTTATGGCTCACTGGAAATTCGGTACAATTGGTGAAAATACTGGTGCAAAGAAGTCGGCCGTATACAAACGCTGCTGGATATCAATTTAACGGCAACAAAGACGACAATTATTCCTTTTTCAGCGGTCATAGTGCGTTGACAGCATCAGCTGCAACCACTGCCGTCATGTACGCTTTGAGAAACAATAGCAGCACTGCATTGAAATATACGGCTACTGGAGCAGGCGTTTTAGCCATCACCACGGCCACCTTACGCATTTTAGCTGGCAAACACTACCCTTCCGATGTACTCACCGGAATTCTTTTCGGCGCCGGGGTATCCATTTTGAACGCCCAGTTGCACAATTAGGGTTAAAGGGTTATAAGATTATGGGATTATAGGATTATAGGATTATGGGCTTATGCGTTTTTATAGGCTTAGTTTTCAAAAACCTTTATAAACTTCCCTCTAATCCTTTAACCTTTTTTCGATAAACTCTTCGTACTTCTTCACCTTCTCGCCCACCACATAAATGCAATATGGTTCATTAGGATTGTTTTCAAAGTAGTTTTGGTGGTAGTCTTCAGCGTTAGAATATTTATCCAAGGGTAAAATTTCGGTAGTAATATTACCTTCCCAAAGTTTGGAATCTTTGACAGCTTGAACACTGGCCAATGCAATGCGCTTGTGCTCGTCGTTGGTGTAATAAATTCCGCTTCTGTATTGGGTGCCAACATCATTTCCTTGCTGATTGAGCGTTGTAGGATTGTGAACTCTCCAGAAAACTTCCAAAATATCTTCTAAGCTCGTTTTAGTGGTATCGTACATGATTTTAACCACTTCAACTGCACCTGTTAAACCACTACAAACTTCACGATACGTTACGTTTGCAATTTTACCATTGCTATAACCTGCTACAACATTGGTTACTCCTGGCAATCTGCGGTAAACTGCATCCAAACACCAAAAACAACCACCACCTAAAACGATGGAATCTAATTTTGCTGGATTTACATGATTTGTTTCTGTTGAATTCATAACTTTTTTTTGTTGGGATTGACTTTGACTACAATTGGTCAACAAAATTGCGAAAATTGCAAATAATAATCTCATACTTTGTTGCATATTGGTAAAGTTAACATTTAATTGGAGATATTGTTTGTTGTTACCTACTTTACAAACCAACCTTTATTGATTGTTTTGAGGATAAGCCACCCATTTATTTCTAATAATCCTTCTAACCCCTCTAATCGTTTAATCGTTTATTGTTTATCCCTTGGTTTTATACCCTTTGGAAACTAACAAAGCCTTTACTTTCTCGGCAAAATCGCCTTGAATGATAATGTCGCCCTCTTTGCTTGTGCCGCCAACGCCACAATGATTTTTTAAGCTTTTTTCCAATTGCTTCAAATCATCTGATTTGCCCACAAACTCTTTAATCACCACACAAGGTTTGCCATTTCTAACCTCACGGCGGACATACAATTTCTGTTGAGAAGGTTCCAAAGTATCTTGCTCCTCGCTGTCAGTTTCGTACTGAAAATCCGGATTGGTGCTATAAACAATCCCCGCTTTGTTTTTATTTTTATTGCTCATTTTAAATGGTTTATTGGCTTATTAGTTTATCGGCTTATGGTAACTCCTATAAACTTCTAATCCCATTATCTTATAATCCTATAATCTTATAATCTTATAATCCTATAACCTTCTAATCGTTTAATCCTTCTAATCGTTTAATCGTTTAAAGATGACTCCCGCCGCGGGCTGTGCCGTTGGCATAATGACTAAATCGTTAATGTTTACATGTGGTTTTCTAGAAACTGAATAAAACACGGCATCTGCAATGTCGTCGGCAATTAAGTTTTCGAAACCCTGATACACCGCTTTCGCTCGCTCCTTGTCCCCGTCAAAACGAACTTCACTGAATTCTGTTTCAACAGCTCCAGGATGAATCCCTGTAACTTTCACATTGTATTCCGCCAATTCTATCCTCATAGCCTTTGTTAAAGCATCAACAGCATGTTTGGTGGCACAATAAACGTTTCCGTTCATGTAGACTTCTTTTCCGGCAATTGACCCAATATTCACGATATGACCCAATCTTCTGTCCTTCATCCAATTCGCAACCACTTTAGAAACATATAAAAGTCCTTTCACATTCGTATCAATCATTGCATTCCAATGGTTTGAATTTCCTTCAAAAAACTTTCCTAATCCCCATGCCAAACCTGCATTGTTCACCAATACATCAATGGTTTTCCATTCTTCAGGTAAAGTAATCAATGCGTTTAAAACTTCATTTTCATTTTGAATATCAAAACAAAGTGTTTGCACATTGTCTGTCCCATATTTTTGTTGAAACTCAGACAGACGCTCCGCCCTACGTCCTGTCACAATCACTTTAAAGTGATTCTCTAACAACAACTTAGCCGTAGCCTCTCCGATTCCACTGGTTCCACCAGTGACAATTGCAATTTTTTTCATCTTATTTTAATGCGTTTGCTACAATGATCATGTTTGGGGTAAACAATACGTTCTGAATGCTTCTTCCCGTTGCAAAAAGTGTCAATTTTAATCGAAACTTCAGCATCCCCCAAAAGAATTTACGGATGATTTCCTTGAAAGGATTTTGAACCCTGGTGCTGCTTTCATTCACTTGAACCGAATCAAATCCACATGCCATGCACACTTGTTGTGCCGACGAAGCATTCATATAGTTCTCATGCGTAAAATCGCCGTTTGCAAAAACTGTGGTTAAGGGTGCATCTAGATTTGGAGTTCTAAAAATGGCTTTCCCACCGGGATTTAATTTCGTTTTAATTAAAGTGAGTAATTCTACGAGTTCATTTTTTGTGAAATGCTCAATAATATCCATTCCAAATATTAAATCGTAAGTTTCCGATGATTCTTTTAAAAAAGCCAAAGCATCTTGTTCTTTCACGCAATCTACGCCCATAGAATGTGCCAATTTCACTTGCTCTCCACTGAGGTCCATTCCAAGTAAATTGTTGAATCCAGCGTCCTTCAAAACCGACAAAAGGCTTCCACTACCGCAACCAAAATCATAAATTTTGGCATCTTTTTTAAAGTTGGAAACCAACGGTAAGATTTCAATGGAAAACCTCCATCTTTCTCTATTAAAGAGTGCAACAGCGTCAACGCCACTGGCTCTTCCACTTTGTGTGGTATGGTAATTTGAATATAAAATTTCGCGGTATTTCATCACTGAACAACTTTAACTGGAATGTCAACAGCACACATGATTGAACTGCAAGTGGCTACAAGTTTGCGACTTCCATCTTCAAATATATCGAACAATTCGCCTTCACAGAACATCAAAAAGTTTCCAGATTTTTTCACTTTTCCTGTGGCTAAAATTTTCGAGGCTGTAGAAGGATTTAAATAGCTCACTTTTAAATCGGCAGTTACTACATTTTTGCCTTTTGCAGCCGTTGTATAGGCTCCAATGCCTGTTACAACATCTAAAATAGTTGCGGTCACACCACCATGCGTAAATCCGTTTTGTTGCAAGTGATGTTTTTCAATATCGAGGGTCATTTCTGCATACCCAATTTCTAAATGCGTTAATTTCAATCCCATATATTGAATGAAGTGATTTTCGCGCAATCGATCTTCCAAATATTCTCTTAACTCTTCCATTATTTTGCTGGGTTATATCCCGAAACTCTTAAAATTTTTGATGCGTCGTGCTCGTTAAACAATTCTTCATACGTTGCACCTGATTCTTTTAAATACGATTGTACAATTTGATATCCAATGAAGGTTCCAATCATTGGGGGACATTCAGGCGGAATGCCCGCGCCAAATGTTTTATTTCCGTAGATAAAATAACGTTTATAGGCATTAAAATCTGAGCTAAAGAGGTTTTTTGTTTCCAATAAATGTCTCCAAATTTGACCTTGATCTAAGGTCATCATATTCCATTCTTGCTTCGTGTAGCCTAATTGATCATAAATTTCCAAATCGGGATGAATATTTTGCAACAAAGACCAAATTTTTCCTTCAAAAACAGCTTGGTCAATCATGGTTTTCAAAGAATGTTCAGGTTCGAATTTACTTTTCAAATAGTTCCAAATGAGCATTGTAGGAATTTGTGAGGGACTATTGTATCGGTTGTAAAAATCTGGAACTTCTAACATATCGTAAAGGGGAAATGTATCATTCATAAACATTTCTTTGCTAAATCCAAGAATTAACTGTCCTTTTGAAGTATCCACAAACGTGTTATAATTGCTAAACTGTGAAAAATAGCCATATACTATGGGTGTTGGTGTCTTTGGCAGTTGAGTTTGCAAATTACCCCAAGCATCGTTCAGATCTTCTTTCCATTGCGTGTGAATGGCATAATGTGCATCGAGCGCTTTAAACATAGGTTTATTGGATTGAATCCAATAATTGAAATAGTCGGCAACAATCGAATCGGGGTACATTTTGTACCTTTGATAATCCATAATTTCGGTAAACCAAACATCAAAAACACGACCGTACTGTTTTTTGAGCATGTAAATATCGGAAGACATGCAGCGCTTAGTCGTTAGTTTCTCAAGGCCATCAACCATGTCTACATATTTCAAGTCGGCCTTTTTCGCGTTTTGTTTACAACTTATGGATAACCCCAAAACAGCGATGATGAAAAATAGGGACCATCTGTTTAAAATGTTGTTTTTTTGCATATTATTTCTTATATTGTAATATTATGAAAAAATCCATTTTGTTGTTTGCGAGCATCCTCTGCCTTTCGGTATCAAATAGACTATCTGCACAAGATACAAAACAATTTTCTTTCGGCTTCAAAGTTAGCCCTAATTTCTCTTGGGTCAAAGTGGTTGATGGTCCAATGGAAAATAATGGTTTAGGACTAGGTTTTTCCTATGGTTTAACTGCAGATTACAACCTTTTAAACAGTCCAAATTACTGGTTAAATGCTGAACTGATGGTTTCGAGTGTTCCAAGTTCTACAAAATTCACCAGCGATTTAAAAGGGTCTAGCAACAACAATGCAACTTATAAAGAAGTGACTTTCGATTATAAAAATCAATATTTTCAAATTCCCATCAGTTTCAAATTAAAAACAGATCAAATAGAAAAGTTAAAATACTATTTCCAGTTTGGATTAGGAATGTCTTTTGGTGTAAGTAACCGATTAACAACAACAAGCAATCCTTCTATTTATGGCAATTCAGGCTTAACCAATCATGATCCAAACGATACCAGATACTCTGAATATGATTTTGATGGAAAAGGAGAAACGTATTTATCATTCAAAGACGATATCAACTCATTCAGAAGCTCTTTAATTGTTGGTGCTGGTGTTGAATACAACTTATCTGGCAACATGAATTTGGTTGCTGGATTGAAGTTCGACAATGGCTTTAGTGATGTTTTTGCCGATGATAGGATAAATGCTCGGAATAATTTCCTTTCTTTGCAGGTAGGAATAACATTTTAAGCGATACATGTCGGCAATAAAATTCTGCCTTGCTCAACTCAATTTCAAAATAGGCGATTTCGAAGGAAACACAGCCAAAATTGCGGATACCATTTTCAACGCCAAACAAAAAGGTGCTGACTTGGTCATTTTCTCTGAAATGTCGGTTTGTGGCTATATGCCCGACGATCTTTTAGATTACCCATGGTTCGTAGAAAAATGCGAACAAAGCCTTGAAGCCGTTGCACAGTCCTGCCAAGGAATTGCAGCCATTGTGGGAGGCGTCATGAGAAACCCTAAAAAAGGCCGACTCCTCCAAAATGTTGTCTGCTTCATGCAAAATGGTAGAATTCAACAAACCATTGCAAAAACACTTTTACCTACTTACGATGTATTTTCCGAGTCTCGCTATTTTGAGCCTGCCCAAGAAACTGAAATCATAGAATTTAAAGGACACAAAATTGGCATTGCCATTTGTGAAGATATTTGGGACATTTATAACGATTTCGAATATAAAATAAGTCCCGGAACAATTTTAAAAGAACTGGGTGCAGAAATCATCATCAACCCTTCCGCATCGCCATTTCACCTCGGTAAGCAATCTTTGAGAAACCGAGTTTTTAGTGGACAAGCCAGCAGATTCGATCTACCAGTTATTTATGCCAATCAAGTTGGAATTCATACCGAACTCATTTTCGATGGTGCCAGCAGAGTGATCAATTCAAACGGTGAAATTGCCTTGCAACTGCCTGATTTTAAAGAATCCATCCAATATATAGAATTTAAAGATCAACAATTCCAATCCTCCAACACGGTTCCTATTGAACCCGATGAAATTGAAACGCTTCATTCGGCACTCATTTTCGGAATTCAAGATTACTTCAAAAAAATGAGCTTCAAAAAGGCCGTTTTAGGAAGTTCTGGGGGAATAGATAGCGCTGTTGTCCAAGCCTTACTTTCTGAGGCAATAGGAGCCGATAATGTATTGGCAGTATTAATGCCAAGTCAGTTTAGTTCAGATGGTTCCATCCAAGATGCCAAACAACTGTCTGAAAACCTCGGAAATACTTTCGAAATCATTCCAATTAAAGATATTTTCGATCAGTACACTTCATCGCTTGCTTCAATTTTCGAAGGACGTGAATTCAATGTTGCAGAAGAAAACATTCAAGCCAGATCACGCGGCGTTCTCTTAATGGCCATTTCCAATAAATTAGGCAATATCTTAATTAACACCAGTAATAAAAGTGAAATGGCTGTGGGTTACTCAACCCTATATGGCGATATGTGTGGCAGTTTATCGGTTTTGGGGGATGTTTACAAAGGCCAAGTTTATGCATTGGCAAGGTATATCAATCGCAACGAAGTCATTATCCCTCAAGAAATTATAGAAAAAGCTCCGAGTGCAGAGTTACGCCCTGGGCAGAAAGATTCTGACTCATTGCCAGACTACGATATTTTAGATGAAATCCTTAAATTGTATGTTGAGGGACGCAAAAGTAAAGATGAAATTACCATGGAAGGATATGATTCTCAAGTTGTAGAACGAATTGTAAACATGGTAAATGCCAACGAATACAAGCGATACCAAGCGCCACCAATTATTCGCGTGAGTTCTAAAGCTTTCGGAAAAGGCAGAATTATGCCTTTGGTGGCTAAATTTCAATAAGATGGAAAGAAAGTATCCGAAGGAATTTTGGATAATGTGCGGTGGTGCACTCTTTTTCTTTTTATCATTTAACATCATTTTACCTGAATTATCAAACTTCCTCAAATCGCTAGGTGGACAAAAACATTTAGGTTGGATCATTCCCGCTTTTTCAATTAGTGCTCTATTGGCAAGGCCTTTGAGTGGTTGGATCACAGATAATTTAGGACGAAAATGGTCTATGATTGGCGGTTGCGTGTTTTGCATCATTGCCGGCGTATTTTACCCAATGGTTGGAACGGTAACATCTTTTTTTATTGTTAGAGCCATTCATGGTTTCTCGACAGGGTTTACTCCAACCGGCTTTACAGCATTCACAGCCGATACCATAAAACCAGAATTCAGAGGAAGGGCCATGGGTTGGCAAGGAACATTTAACAACATAGGCACAAGTTTTGGATATGGTTTGGGTGCACTTATCGTGATTTATATCAATGTAAATGCGCTCTTTATTGCGAGTGCAATTTTTGCAGTCATTGCATTGATTTTATTTTCAATGTTGCCAGAAACTATGCCCTCTGAAGCGGCAAGAAAATTTCAATTTAACCTAAAAAGTCTATTTTATCTACCTGCGTGGAAACCCGCATTCTTAATGTTTCTTGTTTGTATATCATTGGGTTCAATTTTAACCATCATGCCTGATTACACGATTGAACTAGGATATAAAAACAAAGGACTCTATTTAACCATTTATATTTCTTTCTCTTTGATATTTAGAATGTTCAGTGGCGGCATTAGCGACGCTTGGGGCCGAGCTTACTCTATAGCAATTGGAACATTTTCTCAAATCATTTCTTTGATTTTACTTATCTTAAATCCTTTCCAATATTCCTTTTTTATCAGTGCATTTTTTTATGGAGTAGGACAAGGATTTAATGCACCGTCATTGTTTGCTTGGGCCAGCGATACCGCTACGGCTGAAAACAGAGGAAAGGCCTTGGCTTCTCTTTTTATGATGCTTGAATTCGGAATTATTTTTGGGGGATATTTTGCGGGAAAAATGACCATGCAGTGGGGAATGAAAGCCACTGATGTATTTACAATGAATGCAAGTTTTTTTGTAATAGCCTTTATTTTCAGCGTTTATTCAATTATCAAATCCGCGAAAACTGCAGAAAATAATTGATCTAATCGTACTTGAAATTATCCAATAACCAGAAAACATCGCTATACCAAACTGAGTATATATTATATGACCCATGCATAAAAAGGATCATTTCTTTGTCGGTTTTTGGTTTTCTTTGATACTTTTTGACAAAAACATTTTCGGTATGCTCCATGTAATAGTTAAAATCAATCATGCAATCGTACCAATGATCAAATACACAGTAATTACTGTATCCTCTTCTTAAGGCGGTTGTTTTTCTAAAGTTTGGATATCTCATTCCCACTAAGTTATTATATTTTAGAGCGTAGACTGAATATTGTCCATCGTGACCACTCTCTTCAATTTTCAGAACCGTAAATAGCTTCGCCCAACGACCAATAGCCACTTTTGCAACTTCGTGTAATTGTGCCACTTTGGGTATTTTTTTGAGCGGCAATTTTAAAGAATCCAGATACAAGGTGTCGGAATGAATCACTACCTCCGCATGTCTGGGCATTCCCCTAGGCTTCTCTTTTTCAACGCCAGGTATTCTATAAATCATAATACACAAAAAAGTTAGCGTAACTGCAAAGATCAATATGTTTTTAAAAATATTCATTAGAAACGAGAAACTACGTTGCCTAATTTGTTGGCAATTTCAATTTTGATGGTATTTAAATAATCTAAGTATTCTAAAGTTTCATCAATTGACTCTTCAGTATCCGGCAACATTAATTTTTGTTGTTCAGCGATGATAATTTCTTCAATTTTAGTTCTGCGGATATTCAGAAAAATGGCGATCACTGCATCTCTGTAGCTATCATCTTCAGTTTTAACATAGATCATATTGTCGAGGTATGCAGGACTTAAAACATGATCGTTTGAAAAAACACCAGCTGCAAATGACGATAATTCGGTGTCGATATGTCTGATATAAAATTCAGCACCTGGCCAAACTTTTCTACCCTCTTCTTCGAAAAAAGAATTCATAAATTTAATGGCTAATGGATCTTTAAAAAAGATGCTTTCATCGGACATATATTCTTGAATTACAAATTCGAAAACAGTTTGGGTTTCATCGAATGATTTATGGGCATGTATTAGCAATAAGCGTATCAGCGCAAACTCTTGGTGAATGTCAGTTAAAGGGTCTTGCGGAATATCATCGATAGAAAGTTTGATAACATTATCGACTTGATTTAAAAATTGCTTTTTATCTTGTATAATGCTTTGACGAAGCAACTTTCCAAGCTCTTGAGCCAATATTTCCTCTTTAACATCACAAATTCGCGTTAATTCTTTTATAAGGGCATTTCTTTTTAATGCATCTGCAATATGAGCAACAGATTGCAAAATATCTTTAATGGCATCTGACTTTAAAATTGGATCGTCTTGTGCTCCACTTAATAACAATTCAGCCTTGAAGAAAATGAAGTTTTTCTCATTTTGTAGGATATAAGCTTGAAATCCTTCGGGGCCTAATTTTTTGCAATAAGAATCTGGATCCTCTCCTTCTGGAAGTGGAACAACACGTACATTAATTTCATCGGCAAGAAGTAAATCAATACCCCTTAAAGATGCTTTAATTCCAGCGGAATCACCATCGTAAATGACAGTTACATTGTAAGTAAATCGCTTAATGAGCTTAATTTGACCGGATGTCAGCGCGGTACCACTGCTTGCCACTGCATTTTCAATTCCAGCTTGATGCAAGGTAATGACATCCGTATATCCCTCCGTTAAAAGAACCTTATCTTGTTTTTTAATGGCATTTTTGGCTTGAAACAGTGCAAAAAGAAAATCGCTCTTTTTGTATAATTCGGTTTCTGGAGAATTCACATATTTGGGAGCATTTTCAACTTTACCCATGATTCTGCCCGCAAAACCAACCACTTTACCACTCACTGCAAATAGCGGAAAAATAACACGATTTCGAAATAAATCGTAATGAGAACCATCCGATTCTCTCGTTTTTATGAGTCCTGCCGATTTCAGTAAATCATCTTTATACCCTGCTTTTTTTGCTGCTTTGTGAAATGCATCCCAAGATTCTGGACTATAACCAAGATTCCATTTTTTAATGGTTTCGATGGTAAAACCGCGTTCCCTAAAATATGGAATTGCAATATTCTTACCTTCATTTTCTTGGTGCAACTGTTGAGAGAAAAATTCCATGGCAAAATCGTTGACAGCCTGTACCCCTTCTCTTAGTTTTTGAGTTTCTTCGTATTCTTGTTTGTTGCCTACATTTGTTTCAACCAAATCAATGCCATAGCGCTTTGCCAGCATTCTCGCAGATTCTGTGAAAGATAAATTCTCAATATCCATCAAGAACTGGATTGAGTTACCACCCTTCTGACACCCAAAGCACTTGTAAATTCCCAATGAAGGTGTTACCGTAAAACTTGGTGTTTTTTCGTCGTGAAAAGGACAATTGCCTTTAAATCTAGATCCTGAGCGTTTTAAATTCACATAATCACCAACAACATCTTCAACAGAAGCGGCATTTAACAGTTGGTCAATTGAATTTGGACTTATCATGTGAAAATTAAATGAATTTTATTTTAGGAGATTGCACAAACAAAATTTAGATTTGCAAATTACCATCGCAAATTAGTAAAACAAAATTATTATGGGTTTAAAAGAGAAGATTCAACAAAAAGCCAGTGAAATCAAGTCAAAATTGATTACAATTCGAAATCACATTCACTCAAATCCTGAATTGTCTTTTCAAGAATTTGAAACTCAAAAATTCATTGAGCACTATTTACAGAATTCTCTGGGACTCAAAACTCAGCGTTTAGCAAATACTGGTGTTGTGGCACTTATTGAGGGTAGAAATCCCTCAAAACGCGTAATAGGTTTAAGGGCTGATATGGATGCGTTGCCAATTACCGAGGTAAATGATGGTAGGCCATACAGAAGTAACGTAGAAGGCGTAATGCACGCTTGTGGACACGATGTGCATTCTACTTCGCTTTTAGGTGCGGCAACCATATTAAATGAATTAAAAGACGAATTTGAAGGAACAATTAAATTAATCTTCCAACCTGGCGAAGAAAAATTTCCTGGTGGCGCAAGTATTATGATTCAGGAAGGCGTTTTAGAAAACCCCAAAGTTGATTTTATGATAGGCCAACATGTGATGCCTTTTCTTCAAGTGGGTAAAATTGGTTTCCGTCAAGGTTTGTATATGGCAAGTGCCGATGAAATTTACATTACTGTTAAAGGTAAGGGAGGACATGGAGCCATGCCACATTTGGGAATCGACCCCATTGCCATAGCAAGTCAAATGATTGTGGCACTGCAACAAGTGGTTTCGAGAAGCGCAAATCCAATCATTCCAAGCGTTTTAACCTTCGGGAAATTTATTGCAAACGGAGCTACAAATGTGATTCCAAATGAAGTAAACATTGAAGGTACATTTAGAACACTAAACGAAGAATGGCGCAATGAGGCGCATCTAAAAATGGTTTCAACGGCAAAGGGTGTTGTTGAGGGATTGGGAGGAACGGTTGACTTTGAAATAAGAAAAGGTTATCCTTTCTTAAAGAATGACATTGCTTTGACGCAAAATTGCGAATCTTTCGCAAAGAATTACATGGGAGAAGATAAAATTGAAGCTTTAGACATTTGGATGGCATCTGAAGATTTCTCCTATTATTCTCAGAAAATACCAAGTTGTTTTTACAGACTTGGAACCAGAAATGAAGCCAAAGGAATCACTTTTGGGGTTCACCATTCTAACTTCGATATCGATGAAGATGCGCTCGAACATGGCGCTGGATTGTTGGCTTATTTGGCCGTTAAATGTTTATAAGGTTTAAGTAAACCCTTAAACGATTAAACGATTAGAAAGATTATTAGATTAGAAAGATTATTAGATATGTTTATGAGGTTTATAAAGGTTCAAGAAATCCTTAAACGATTAAACGATTAGAAAGATTATTAGATTAGAAAGATTTTAGATATGTTTATGAGGTTTATAAGGGTTCAAGAAATCCAATAATCCTAAAAGTTTAGGCTCCAATAATACTGCAAAGGTTTTCAACTGCTACATCCCAAATAGAGGCAGCCATTTCAGCTTCATCGAAATTCACAAATTCTGTAATTACCAATTCAACATCGCCGGTAATTGCATCTTGTTCTATTCGAAATTCCATAAACTCATTTTCCAAAGTATCTTCAATGATAAAACGAACATATTTATTGGGAACATTTTTAACAATTTTAGCAAAGTACTCTGTGCCATCATTCCAGCTAAATCTGTAACGAGAACCCCCAATAATGTCTACATGGTCGGCAAACCAACTTTGCAATCCTGAAGGATTAGAGATATATTGAAATAAAATTTGAGGAGAAGATCGCAAAGAATATTCTAATTCTATTTTTGATCGTGTATTTGCGTCTGTAGCCATTTGAGATTTTTAATTTTGGATGAATTTTATGTTATTCTTTGCAAAGAAATCAATTCTATTGAAAAATCAAAATATTATAACATTAAGTTGTAATTATATTTGTGAACATAATGAATTATCGATTGTACGTATATACCAACCTAATTGTAGCTATTCTTATTGGCATTGCTGCCATTTTGCTGGGTTTTGATACGCTTACATTATCCATTCATCATTTAAATCAAAGAATTCTAGATAGTTACTTCAAAAACTATACCATTTGGGCTGAATGGCCTGCAATTGTGATTGGTATTTTACTTTTAACAATAAAGAATTGGCGCATGAGCCTTTGGTTTTCTCTTGTTTTTGGAATGGAGGCATTGACAGTACAAGGTATAAAAGTATTGTTAAATTTACCTCGACCTATTGAAAAATTCGGGACAGAAATAAGAAATATCGACGGAGAAGTACTTAAACATTTCCAAGCCTTTCCGAGTGGACATACCTCTGCCGCATTTTTTGCCACGGGAATGATATTATTGGCTATCCCTGAAAACTCAAAAAAACACCTTTTCCTATTTATCGGCATTTTTAGTGCATTTATGGTTGCCTACAGCCGTATCTATTTAGGCCAACATAGCATAGAAGATATCATTTCGGGTTGCGTAATATCAAATGCTTTCTTTTATTTTGCGGGATATTCTTACCCTTGGTTCAATAAGCAGCTAAAATCAAATTATCAACATGCATAAATTTCAAGTTCACCTCGTTTTTACAATCATTGCTGCTTTTTTGTTGATGCTTGGTTTAAATTACATCCCTTTGTTCGATTGGGATGAGCTAAATTTTGCCGAAAGTGCGCGAGAGATGGTTCTCACAAACAATTGGCTTTATACACAAGTAGGATTTGAACCGTTCTGGGAAAAACCACCACTTTTTATTTGGTTGCAATCTATTGGAATTCAGATTGGAGGAAACCATGCATGGATTTTAAAACTGCCAAATGTTTTGGCTGGAATTATTTCTGTAAACTTGGTTTACCATATAGGATCTCAAGCCGGTAAGAGAATGCTCGGAACATTTTGGGCCATTGCCATTTTGTTTTCCTTCGCTCCATTTATTTATTGGAAATCTGGCATCATCGACCCAGTTTTCAATTTATTTATTTTCCTTTCTATTTACAAATGGTATCAAATTTCTCAGGCCGGAATCAACGAAGAAAGGGCCCACATTTATTATTTAATGTCTGGGATATTTTTAGGGTTGGCTGTTCTAACAAAAGGACCAGTGGCTTTATTAATTATGGGATTGGTGGTTTTAGCAACTACAATCTTCAGGTCTAAATGGTATGAAATTTTCAATGGGAAGATATTCCTCTTTTTCATAGGTTTCTTTGCAGTTTTGGCCTTTTGGATTGTGCCATTAATACAAGCCAATGGACAAGAATTTTTTAAGCATTTTTTAGAATATCAAGTCACTTTGTTTAAAGGACAAATTCCTGACCATAATCAACCTTGGTTTTACCATATTATTGTGCTACTTGTGTTGTGTTTTCCATCTGCAATATTGGCGATGCCACATTTGGTTGGTAACATTGTGCAAGATAGAAACGTAGATATTTGGCATCTATTTATGAGATCATTGTTTTGGATAGTGCTCATCATTTTTAGTATTGCAACAACCAAAATCATTCATTACAGCAGCCTTTGTTGGTGGCCACTCACCTATTTTGGTGCTTACCAAGTTTATCTGATTTATACAAACCGTGGTAAATTCCATTATTGGTTAAATATTCCCCTGTTTTTTGTTGGATCAGCTTTAATGATAGCACTATGGGCAATTCCATTAATCGCTATTATCAGACCAGTTCCGATGGCGCTTTTAAGTAAAATGGATGCATTTTCAAGCGCAATTCTCTTGTCTTCTGAAAAATGGAATTGGCTAACCCTCATTCCGGCTACCCTATTTACTTTTTGGTTTGTTCCATGGATTGGCATGTCGTTCTTTGGTAAAAAACCAAACCCCATTTATCTTTATGTGTTATCGGGAACAGTTGCATTGGTTACGTATTTCACTTTGCTACCCGCTGTTGCAAATGCTCTTCAAGGACAAATCACAAACACCATTAAAGTATACCGAAAGAATGGAAAGTTTATCGAAACTTGGGGCTATAAAACCTATGCATTGTATTATTATGCTGAATTAAAGCCTAAAGATTTTGAAGGACTAATACCAGAGAATTCATTAGATGAATCGGTTATTTATCCAAAGCAGGAATCAAGAAGACTCCATGCTCATAATCCCAACAATAAACAAGAAATGTATGTGATCACTAAGAATAATTTCAAGGGAGATGAGTCGTTTTATCAAAAATTTAAAGATTTTCAACATGTAAGTGGATATGTTATTTGGGCACGAAAGTAAGTCGCTCAAAAACGCCACCCAATCCATTCATTTTCAATTTATTATTGATTCTCATTTTCGCTAAAAAAACACTCCCATTTACTAAAAATGGAAAATCAAAATAGGATTTTCAGCAAACAATTGTTATAATTGCCTAAAACCAAATTTCGGTATATGAAGGATTCAAATCAGTGTATTATAATAACAGCGTGGGAATACGGAGCAGGAATACAAGGAACTTCAGAAGGACCGTCATCTCTTTTAAACGTTTGTAAGAATTCCAAAAGTCATCCATTTAATCAATTTAGTGTTTTCTCTGTTCCCCAAGAAATTGATGAAAATGAAAAAACTCCAATGCCTAAATATTTAAAAAGGGCAATTCCATTCATTCGCCATCAAGAAAAACATGCCGAATTGGTTTACAATCAATTGGAATTAAATAAAACCCCAATTATTCTAAGTGGTGATCATAGCAATGCAGTTGGAGGACTTGCGGGTTTTTCGAGATATTTTGGCACAGAAAATTCAGGCATTATTTGGATTGATGCACATTTAGATTTGCATTCACCATATACAACACCCTCTGGAAATATCCATGGGATGGCCTTGAATACCGCGTTGAACTGCGATAATTTACAAAATCAAGTGAACGATTTAGATGCCACTACAATTGAATTGTGGGAGAGAATTAAAGCGCTCAAAAACAACGATCAAATTCAAAATTTCAAATCTCAAAATATTGTATTTATTGGAATTAGAAGTTTTGAAGATGCTGAAATAAAATTAACACAAGATTTAGGAATCCACGTAATTACTGCAAATGAAGTTCACGAAAAAGGAATCTCTTGGGCAATTGAAAACGCATTTACAACCATTCAATCGGTAAATCAGATTTATTTAAGTTTTGATGTTGATAGCCTTGACCCTGAAATTTCAGAAGGAACGGGCACCCCTGTGAAAAATGGACTTAAACTTGATCAAGCTCAAGAGTTACTGCATTATGTATGGAACAATCCAAAGGTTAAAACATTGGAATTCACAGAAATAAATCCAACTTTAGAATCAAACAATGAAATGGCAACCGCCATTTGTAAGTTAATTCAAGATTCTTTTGTTGACTAGGTTAAATTTTGATTGAATCTAAAGCCCATTGCATTGTGTCGATGCCATCTGCATAGTCGTTCAGCTTAGGGCATTGGGTTTGACCGAGCGTTAAATCTGAAATCCGTTGATCTATACTCACCACGCACTGAATATGATCTTTCATTAAATCAATTTCAACACCCAAATTTTCAATGTCTGAATAAAATTCATAGTTCAACATTCCAACAGGAGAATACAATTGAGTCCTTTCTTTCATGAGAATATACCCAGCGTCAATGTGTGGATCCAAGTTCATAAGCAACAAAGCTTTATGATAATTATAATTGTTAACGTATTTATTGTGGAACGCAACTTCAGAATGGTGCTTTTCCCAAACATCGAAAAGCGTTTTAAAAGCATATCCGGCAGGCAAATATACTTTTGTTACATTTCTGCAGCCAAGCCCATAAAAATCAAAAACATCATGCCCAAACGCAATGAGTTCCTCTTCCGATTCTGTTCCAGTTAAAACCGCAACACTGTTTCTGTTTTTTCTAAGGATATGTGGAATATTTCTGAAATAATATTCAAAATAACGAGCAGAATTGTTGCTCCCTGTGGCAATGGCCGCATCTAGATTCTTGAAATTCTCGGAATATTCAATTTGATTGTTCCAAATTGGATCAATTTCACCTGCTTTTTTCAACCAGAATTTAGGTAAAACTTCATCAACAGATGACATTTTAGCAACCAATTTATATCCCGTAAGCACACCAATGATGAGGTCGTGCAAACCAACCAAAGGAATATTCCCTGCCATAATAACACCAAGCCTGAGATTGTGAACTACGGTGGGCAATTCATAAGCACCAAGCCATTGATTTATGTTTGCATCGCTTAAAGCATCCAACCAATTGTTCAAAGCCAAATGGATTTGTTTTTCTTCAAACCATTGGTTGTGAATCTGTGCCTTATAAATGTGCGACAACCATTCTTCATTCGTAGAAAAACCAATTAACGATTCTCGCAATGCCACCAATGCTGTTTTTTGAAATCCCATTATTTTACAAAAATACGGGTTATTTTGATTTTCATTTTTGAACTATGTAACATTTTGCTCACTTTAGCGTTAATTTTGTAGAAAATGCAAAACAAATCCTTTTTATTTTTCATTAGCATGTGCCTGTGCACAATTGTAAGCGCCCAAAGTCGTTGGAGTATTGGCCCTTCTGCCGGTGTGTGTATTTCAAAAACAGCAACCAATGATACACTTGCAAATAACTTCACCACAAGAAACCGTGTTGGTGGTTATTTTAACATCGTGGGTAATTTTGATTTAAATAAAGCTGCAGGCATCCATTTTGGTGTTGGAATTATTAATAAGGGATATAAAATCAACAATGATACTCTTGCATACAATACTTCAATTAACAATGGATTTTCGGCCTTAACCGGAAACTTGGGGCTTTCGTTCAAACAACAATTTAGCACGAGTAATTTCATTATGGAAAAATTTGGTGTGTGTGTGAACTACAATATGTTCCCATCGACCACAATTGATACGTTTAATAATGTTGACAAAAACACGAATTATAGAATTGTCCAAAAACAAATTAATAAAATTTATCCGATGTTCTATTTAGGATTTGCGATGGGTGGAAGTACAGAGAGCGGAAATCGATACGAATTTAACTTAACCTACCAACAGTCATTCGCCGTTTCGCACGAAATGCAAGTTCAAACAGGTGAATTTTATTCCAAATCTTTCCCATTGAATTTCCGTGGTGGAAATCTACAACTTGGATTTACATATTATTTCAACATGGGTAATTTCCAGAAAACTGAAGAGTATTTCTTTTAAAATTAAACTCTTATAAATCATTTAATGACTATCTCTTCTGAGGTAGGCACCACCCCCATATTCGTCAAATTTGCTTTAAAAACTTTGTGATTCGACATTCAAAAAAGGCACTATAAGATACGAAATTGCAATGATAAATGCAAATTCTTAGCCAAGTCCCACATCTAAGGCCATCATAATTACAAAGCCAAACATGAGTCCTAAAGTGGCTCTATCATTGTGCCCATTGCTTTGTGATTCAGGGATTACTTCTTCTACAACAACATAAATCATGGCACCTGCGGCAAAAGCCAAAGCATAGGGTAAAACGCTTTGAGCAATCATGACCAATGCAACACCGGCAACGGCTGCAATTGGTTCTACGATACCACTAAGTTGACCATATAAAAACGATTTGGTTCTAGACATACCAAATCTACGAAGTGGCAAAGAAACTGCCAATCCTTCAGGGAAATCTTGAATTCCAATGCCAATTGTTAAAGCAATGGCCCCTGCCAAATCAGCACCTGGAATGCCTTCGGCAACTGCACCAAATGCCACCCCTACGGCAAGTCCCTCAGGAATATTGTGTAAAGTAATTGCCAAGACCAATAAAACCGTTCGATTCCAATTTGTTTTTACGCCTTCGGACTTTTCAATAGGCTCATTTAAATGCAAATGTGGCAACAATTGATCTAATGAAAATAAAAATACGGCACCGCCTAAAAATCCAATTGCAACAGGCACCCAAGCCCATTGATGGCTCCAAGTGGCGTGCGCCATTTCAATCGCTGGATTTAAAAGGCTCCAAAAACTTGCCGCCAACATAACCCCAGCGGTGAAGCCCAAAAGGGTGTCCATGAATCCTTTTTTAACATCCTTTATGAAAAATACCACCGCAGCTCCAAGGGCGGTTACAAACCATGTGAATGTAGAACCCAAAAGTCCTTGCATCATTGGCGATAAACCACTAAAATAAGCGATAATTTGATCCATACGTCAAAGATAGGACAAAAAACGGAAAAGCAATTTAATGTACTCTATCGCCTCGAAGTTCTAATCCTTGAAGAATTTCGGCTTCCATTTCCAACCATTCTTCCCAACGATTTTTAACAACATCTTCGGGATAATATGTTTTAGCAAGATCAATAAACATTCGATAATGTCCGGCTTCCGACACCATAAATTCGTGATAGAACTTTCTCAATTCTTCTTCGGCGCAATACAAACTCAGCAATCTAAAACGCTCACAACTTCTGGCCTCAATTAAGGCACAAATGAGCAATTGTTCGAGTAATTGCATGCCAAAATCACCTTTTTTCTGCTTCAACATTAACTGAATGACGTATTGATCTTTTCGGGTACGCCCCAATTTAAAACCTCTTTTATCGAGTTCTTTGAGTACGCGG
Organism: Chitinophaga pinensis; assembly: GCA_945865625.1. Lineage (GTDB taxonomy): Bacteria > Bacteroidota > Bacteroidia > NS11-12g > UBA955 > VMCP01. Next base: position 10,109 of record CAMBFD010000009.1, on the reverse strand, counting down.
CGAAAATGTCCCCATTCTTCAGCAACTAGGGGTGTTACTTCCTGAACAAGTTTTTCTTTATCGGGATAACGCACAATGAGGGAAATTCCATTCGTGGCGGCTTTTTGCTCACAAAAAGCGTGGTCAATGAGAATTTCGCGAATTGATTTTTCGGCAATATTTACCCAGCGTGGATCTGTTGGCAGTTTCAGACCAAGCATTTTCACGCTGCTTAGTTCATCGGCTTCCATTGAAAATTAAGCAGTTTCGATTTTATTAACACGATTCTCGTGACGACCACCTTCAAAAGCACTTTCAAGGTATGCATCAACAATTTGAAAGGCCTTTTCTTGGCTCACAAATCGCGCAGGGATACAAATAACATTGGCATTGTTGTGTTGACGCGCCAAAGAAGCCAATTCTGGTTCCCAAGCCAAAGCTGCACGAACACCGTGATGTTTATTTGCAGTGATGCAAACACCATTGCCACTTCCGCAGATAAGAATGCCCAAATCACATGTTTTTGTTTCTACACTCGAAGCAACTTTATGAGCAAAATCGGGATAATCAACACTGTCTGCAGAGTTTGGCCCCATGTCCTCCAACGAATATCCTTTTTCAGATAAATAAACCAATAAATCTTTTTTTAGGTCAAATCCAGCATGGTCAGAACCTACAGCTATCTTAATATTATTCATTTTCTTCTTTTAATTTCCGTTTTTCAACTCTTTTGGCAATGTATATTCCCACCACGTATAAAAACATCAAAGGCATTCCTAAGAGCAATTGACTAAATATATCGGGAGAAGGGGTGGCAATACCAGCAATAATGAAAATAATGACTGCTGCATAGCGCCAATATTTTTTCAAGAATGCCGAATTTACCAAGCCAATTGTTGCCAATATATAAATGAGCACCGGAAGTTCAAAAACCAATCCAGTTGCCAAGCTCATAAAAGTTACAAACCCTGTAACACTTGAAATAGTAATGATATTTTGAATATTCACATTCAATTTATACCCCAATAAAAAATTTGTTGCTACGGGTACTAAAAAGAAGTATGCGAATAAAACACCTGTAAAAAATAACAAAGAAACCACAAAAAGACTTCTTCGGGTACGTTTTACTTCTTTTACATTTAATGCAGGTCGAACAAACGACCACAATTGATAGATAATATAAGGAAAAGCAAGCACAAATCCTAATACAAAGGCAATTTTAAATGCGCTGACAAACTGACCTTGTATGAGTTGGCTTTGCATTGAAAGTTCGGGTGCTTGCCAACAAAGTGAATTATTTCCCAATAAGGCGTGTCCTGCCTTGCAGAAGAACTTATATCCCCAAAAATCATTTTTAAATGGGGCTAAAATTACTGCATCAAATATTTTCTCTACATAATAAAATGCGATACACGTAGAGATTAAAACGGCATAAGCAATTCTTACCAAATGTTTACGCAGTTCATCGATGTGATCGAAAAACCCCATATTTTTTTCTTCGGGATAAATTTCGTCTACATCTACTTGATCTAATGCCATGCTACAAAGTTAAGCAAGAATGATGGATAAAGAGATAAGAATCATCGACATTACATCAACATTCCACCGCAAACCGATAAAGTTTGCCCCGTAATGTATGTGCTCATGTCTGAAGCGAGGAAAACACAAGCGTTTGCAACGTCTTCTGTTGTACCTCCACGTTTCAATGGAATGGTTTCCAACCAACCTTTTTTCACGTTTTCATCAAGGGTTTCTGTCATCTCAGTTTCAATAAAACCAGGAGCAATTGCATTGCAACGGATATTTCTGGACCCTAATTCTTTGGCAATACTTTTGGTGAAGCCAATCAAACCCGCTTTTGAAGCCGCATAATTTGCTTGACCTGCATTTCCAGTGACACCCACAACGCTCGACATGTTGATAATTGAACCAGCTCTATTTCCTAAGAAATGTTTCAAAAATGCTTTCGTTAAGTTAAAAGCACTTTTCAAATTGGTTTCCATAACCTCATCCCATTGACTTTCTGTCATTCTCAGCATCAACGTATCTCTTGTAATTCCGGCGTTATTAATTAAAATATCAACTTTCCCGAATTCTGCAATCACTTCTGTTGCTAAGCTTTCACTTTGCGCAAAATTACCAGCATTGCTTTGGTATCCTTTCACTTTTACTCCATATTGAGCAGCCAATTCCGCTTCAAAAGCACGCGCTTTTTCAACAGATGAAGCAAATGTAAAGGCAATATTGCAGCCATTTTTTGCAAAAACTTCAGCGATGCCTTTCCCGATTCCTCGAGAAGCACCAGTAATCAATGCGGTTTTTCCTGAAAGCATTTGGCAAAATTAACCCCGAAGTGTTGAGTTGGCAAATTTATTTTATTGGCCTTTTCATTATATTCGTACCTTTATTCATTCATGTCGCAACTTCTCGATACCAAAATTGAATTTTTAAAGGGAGTTGGCCCCTTAAAGGCAGAAGCTTTAAAAAGCGAATTGGGTATTTTTACAGTTGGTGATCTCATTAGTCACTACCCATTTAGGCATGAAGATCGATCTAAAATTTATACAGTTGCAGAAATCCTTCGTCAAGAAGATGTATATGTGCAACTTAAAGGTCAAATTTTTCCGCAAGGCATTGTAGGTCAAGGTCCTGGCAGAAGGTTTACAGCTACATTTAGAGATCACACAGGTGAAATTGAACTCGTTTGGTTTAAGTCAATTTCCTATATTGAAAAGTATATTAAACCGGGTATTCAATTTCTCATTCATGGAAAAATATCGAATTTTAAAGGCCGTATCAATATGGCTCACCCCGAATTAGAAGCACTTACCTCTGAATTTAATCCTTCGTTACTTGGCTTGACACCTGTTTATCCTTTAACGGAGGGACTTAAACGAAAGAAAATTGAGAATAAACTTCTGAATCAACTCTCAAAGCAAGTGGTGACTCAGCCGTTTTTTCAAGTACCTGAATGTTTGCCTGTTAATGTCATTCATAAATTCAAGTTTGTATCTAGAACCCAAGCATTGGCCGACTTGCATTTCCCTCCGAATTTACAAAGATTGGAAGAAGCGAAACGAAGGTTAAAATTCGATGAATTGTTCTATTTACAAATTCGTCATTTGCAACTCAAAGGAAATAGAAATAGAACCATTAGAGGTTTGGTTTTTGAACATGTTGGAGAACATTTCAATACATATTACAACAATTACATGCCATTTGAATTAACAAATGCTCAAAAAAGAGTGTTAAAAGAAATTCGAATGGATGTTAAAACCGGGAAACAAATGAATCGATTGCTTCAGGGCGACGTAGGTTCAGGTAAAACAATGGTGGCCATGTTGAGTATGTTGTTGTGCCTCGACAACGGGCATCAGGCTTGCATTATGGCTCCCACTGAAATCTTGGCCATTCAACACGGCATTTCCATCACAGAATGGATGGAAAATATGAATGTGAATGTGGCGCTATTAACAGGGTCTACAACGAAGAAGAATCGGACTGAAATTCTCAGGAAATTAGCTGCTGGAGAAATTGACATTCTTGTTGGTACCCATGCCCTTCTTGAAGAAGATGTGGCTTTCCAAAAACTTGGGTTTGTGGTGATTGATGAACAACATCGTTTTGGTGTTGCCCAAAGGGCTAGGCTTTGGAAAAAAGGACAAGTGGTGCCCCATATTTTAGTGATGACAGCCACCCCCATTCCTAGAACATTGGCAATGGCAGTTTATGGAGATTTAGACGTGAGTGTGATTGACGAATTGCCCGCTGGCAGAAAACCCATTGTAACGGTAAACCGGCATGAAAATACCCGTCCTTTATTTATGGATTTTTTAAGGGATGAAATTGCCAAAGGAAGACAAATTTACTACGTATTTCCATTGATAGAAGATTCTGAAAAGTTGGCTTTGAAGAGTTTAATGTCGGGTTACGACATGGTATGCGAATATTTATCACCGCCAAAATATAAATATAGTTTTATCCATGGGAAAATGAAACCTGCCGATAAGGAATCGGAAATGAAGAAATTTAAATTGGGTCAAACCAACATAATGGTTGCTACAACTGTAATTGAGGTAGGTGTAAATGTGCCCAATGCCTCGGTTATGGTTATTGAAAATGCAGAAAGGTTTGGACTTGCACAATTGCATCAATTAAGGGGAAGAGTTGGCAGAGGCGCTGAACAGAGTTATTGTATTTTGATTTCGGGTGATAAATTGTCGGAAAATGGCAAAAAAAGAATTAAAACCATGGTTAAAACCAATGATGGGTTTGAAATTGCGAAAGTTGATTTAGAATTGAGAGGTCCTGGTGAATTGGATGGCACAAAGCAAAGTGGCGTTTTAGATTTAAAGTTGGCTGATATTCGTTCCGATGAAAGTATTTTAATAGCGGCTAGAAATGAAGCCATTTTATGGTTAGAATTTGATGAAATGCTTATGCAACCGGAAAGTTTACCCATTAGAAATGAACTATCAAAAACTCCGAATCGCACAATTTGGAGTAAAATTAGTTAACACATCTACGGAAACCCGTTTTTTTGATTTAATTTTACACAATCAATGAATTTATTATCAGAAATAGGCAGGTTTACTTTGTTCATGAAGTTTGTGCTTCGCAAACCTGAAAAAAGCAAAGTTTTTTGGACAACTACTTTTAGAGAAATGTATCTCATTGGAATTGATTCTCTATTGATCGTCATTCTAATTGCCTTTTTCACAGGTGCAGTAACCACCATTCAAACTGCCAGCCAATTATTATCGCCAAGTGATTTATTTCCAACTCAATTAATGCCAAAATTTGTCATTGGTGCCGTTGTAGGAACTAGTTCTCTATTAGAGTTAGCACCTACAGTTACATGCTTGGTTCTCGCTGGTAAAATTGGCGCAAATATTGCTTCTGAAATTGGCAATATGAAAGTTTCTGAACAAATTGATGCCTATGAAGTTATGGGCATTAACTCTGCTAATTTTGTGACCTTACCAAAAATCATTGCAGGTATCATTATGATTCCTTGTCTTATTATTGTGGCTAATTTTCTATTGTTATTTGGGGGATATTTGGCTTGCAAAATGACAAGCACACTTACTTCTTCTGATTTGATTCAAGGAGCCAGATTGGTGTTCAAACCCCTATATTTAAAAGTTATGCTCACAAAATCTGTAATTTTCGCGTTTATCATTACAAGTTTAAGTGCATTTCAAGGATATTATACAACAGGCGGAGCCCTTGAAGTTGGAGAGGCTGGAACTAAGGCGGTAACCAAAATTTGTATCTTTATTTTGTTTTTTGATCTTGTTATTGCCCAATTATTCTTAAAATCATAATTTATGATTACCATTGAAAACTTGAATAAATTGTTCGATGATAAATATGTTCTCGACAATATTAATGCCGAATTCAAACCAGGGGTTGCCAATTTAGTCATTGGTGCTTCGGGGGGTGGTAAAAGTGTTTTAATCAAATGCATGGTGGGGTTATTAACCCCTGAAAATGGTAAAATACTTTATGGAAATCAAGATTTTATCAGTCTTGAATATCACAAAAAACAAAATTTACGCCGTGAAATTGGAATGTTATTTCAAAACACTGCCTTATTTGATTCACTCACCGTTCAAGAGAATATAGAATTCCCACTTAGAATGTTTTCAAAATTCACTCCAGAGGAACGTCTCGACCGCGTTAATTTCTGTCTCGAGAAAGTCCAATTGGTGAATGTTAACAATAAATATCCCGCTGAAATTAGTGGTGGTATGAAAAAGCGCGTGGGTATTGCAAGAGCCATTGCCCTTGAAATCAATTATTTATTCTGCGATGAACCAAATTCTGGTCTCGATCCACTTACAAGTCGTGTCATCGATAAATTACTGCTCGGAATTACCCAAGAATTCAACATTACCACTGTGATTAATAGCCATGACATGAAAACCGTAATTGACATTGGAGAGCATATTATTTTTATGTTCAAAGGACAAAAATGGTGGGAAGGCAGCAATCATGAATTGTCAAATGCTCGAAAAGAGAATCCTGAGCTGGATGCTTTCTTTAAAGCAAGCTTTTAATTTGCTTTTGCACTCTTTTTAAATCCAAACGATTACTTGCATCGTTTTGCAACCCTTTTACATGAGGATGCATTAACCTGAGACTTTTATCGTAATACATGATTAACACAGGTGCTTCTTCGGTGATGAGTTGATTTGCTTTAGCAACATCTAATGTCCTGTCTTGTTGATTTTGATATGTTCCAAATGCGATTTTTGAAAATAATTGATCAAAAGCCGTCGATGAAAAATGGGTATAATTTGGGCCATTGGGACTAAAATAATTTGTGTAGAAACACGACAAATAGTTTTCGGCATCTGGGTAATCTGCAATCCAAGAGCCTCTGAACATGCCGAGTTTACCTTGATTTCGAAGTTGACGGAGCATTCCACCGGTTTGCAAATCAACAGCCACAGGAATTCCAATTTGAGCCCAACTTTGCTGTAAAAATACGGCCATATCTAAATAGTCTGTAGTTACAGTTATTTTCAAAGGCGCATATTTGGTTTTAGAATTTAAATACCCCGATTTTTTCAAAAATGCCTTTGCAACATCCAATTGGTACATTTCTTTATTATGAATATTCTGTTGAATTAATACTGGAGGCACAAAACCACCGTTTCCTTCAACCCCTAACCCATTTCTCAAATACTTCACCAATGATTTGCGATCAACCGACCATTGCAATGCCTTTCTTAAGTTCTTGTCTTTAAATGGATTTGGTTTTCCTTCTAAACTATCCCCCAAATAAAATCCTATATATTCAGTATTTAAAAATGGTGTGATGAGTGCATTGATTTTACCCTTGTATTTCGACTTCAATTTCCCATCTTTGCTCAATAAGTCATCTTTAAACGAACCATCTATTCCATTGAAAAAGTCGTATTTCTTCGCTATAAATTGCATAAATGCCGTTTGTTTGTTTTTCACAAAATCTACATTCACCGCCTGTAAGTAAGGCAATCTATTTTTTCCCTCAAATACATAATAATGAGGATTTTTAAGTAGAACCATGCGCACATCTTCTTCCCATTTTTTGAGATAGAAAGGGCCTGTTCCTATTGGCGATCTTCCCAATTTTCCATTTTCAAACTTTTCAGTTGATTGGGGTACAATCCATGCGTAATTTGTTGCTAAAATTGAAAGAAACGCAGGAAATGGCGACTTCAATGTGATAGTTAAAGTAGAGTCATTTAGCTTTTTAAACGGAGCGGAATCATTTAGCGATGCTTTCTCCCAATGGAGATAGTCGAAATTTTGGGGGACATTGACTTTATCTGAAAAAATCCACGCGCCAGGAGATGCTGTTTCAGGATTTAAAATTCTGTAAAAACTATATAGAACATCTTTTACGGTTATCTTTTGTGTTTGAACCTTTGTAGGACCCCATTTTAACAATTCGGTTGAAATAAATTGTGCGTTAGAGTTTAGTACAAACTTATACACATTCCCATTTTTAGAAATTTCCCAGTTTTTTGCGAGTGCAGGAACTGGATTTTGCTGTGAATCAAGGCCCACAAGTCCCTCATAAATCTGTGAACCAATCCATATTTCAGATTGCGATTTAATGTATGCCGGATCAAGGGTATTTACCGAAACATCCTCATTGTATTGAAAGACAGAGGGGTTGTAAATATTATCCACATTTTTACAACATATTAATTCAAAAAACGTGAATAAAACAAAAAGGGCAAAAATAGCAATGTACACCCAAGAAGAGATAAATTTGCTTTTCACACGAATACGATGACTCAGATTACTTACTATGGACACGCTTGTTTTGAAATTGAATGCAATGGCAAAAGTATGCTTTTTGATCCATTCATCCGAGGAAATGCATTGGCAAGTCATGTAGATCTGTCCTCAATCAATCCACATTATATTTTATTGTCTCATGCTCATTCTGATCACACTGCCGATGCGGTTGAAATCTCTAAGCAAAGTGGTGCAACTTGTATTGGGGTTTACGAGGTCTGTGGTTATTTACAATCGAAAGGTGCAGTCAGTATACACCCAATGAATATTGGTGGGTCCAAGGTATTTGACGGAATTGAAATTAAAATGACACAAGCCATTCATTCAAGTAGTTTCGAGGACGGAACTTATGGCGGCGTTGCTGGTGGTTTTCAAATTTCCACAGATAACAGTCATTTTTACTATGCTGGCGATACTTCGTTGTTCGGCGACATGCAATTTATTGGCAAAAAACGTCAATTAGACTTTGCAATTTTACCGATTGGTGGAAATTTCACCATGGATGTTACAGATGCCATTGAATGTGCAAAATTACTCAATGTAAATAAAGTCATTGGCGTACATTACGATACTTTTGGATACATAGTGATCAATCACCAAAATGCAATCGATGCATTTTCAGAAGCAGGAATAGAACTAATCTTAATGCCAATTGGCGGAAAATATATTATATAAATCAAATGGGAAAAATAATCGCAATAGCAAATCAAAAAGGTGGTGTTGGTAAAACAACAACTGCCATTAATCTAGCAGCAAGTTTGGCTGTCTTAGAGTTTAAAACACTCCTTGTAGATGCAGATCCACAGGCCAATGCATCCTCTGGTGTTGGCTTCAATCCCAAAAATGTAAAATTTGGTTTATATGAATGTTTGGTTCAAGATATTAAACCCGCAGATGTAATTGTTTCAACTGAAACTCCCTATTTGGATCTAATGCCATCAAATATTGACTTAGTTGGTGCGGAAATTGAACTGTTAGAAATGCCTAACAGAGAACGAATGATGGACGGAGTATTGAAATCAATTAAAAATCAATATGATTTTATCATTATCGATTGTTCCCCATCTCTTGGTTTGATTACCACAAATGCCTTGGTAGCGGCAGATAGTATTGTGATTCCTGTACAATGCGAGTATTTTGCATTAGAGGGACTTGGGAAGTTGCTCAATACAATTAAGATTATTCAAAACCATTTAAACAAACAATTAGAAATTGAGGGAATTTTACTGACAATGTATGATAGCCGTTTACGACTTTGCAATCAAGTTGTTGAAGATGTAAAAACACATTTCCAAGATATTGTATTTGATAGTATTGTGCAAAGAAACACCAAACTTGGTGAAGCTCCGAGCTTCGGAATGCCTGTGATTTATCACGATGCCGATAGTAAAGGTTCTATTAATTATTTGAATTTAGCAAAAGAAATTTTAATTAAAAATGGTCTAATTAAACCAACAGAAGAAAGCGTATTGGTATGACACAAATTACAAAAAGAAAAACAGGATTAGGAAGAGGGTTAAGTGCGCTTTTAGAAAATGCTGACCAAAATTCTCAACTTTCAAATGAAAGCAATGCAATTGGATCTGTTGCTCTAATTTCCATTGCCAATATAGATGCAAACCCTTTTCAGCCAAGAACAGAGTTTGACGCAATTGCTTTAGACGAATTGAGGCAATCTATTCACATTCATGGGGTCATCCAACCCATTACTGTTCGTAAAATGGGTTATGATAAGTACCAACTTATTTCTGGAGAAAGAAGAACCCGTGCAGCTATTTTAGCTGGTTTAACTCAAATTCCTGCATTTGTTAGAACGGCAAATGATCAAGATATGCTCGAAATGGCATTGATTGAAAATATTCAACGTAGCGATTTAAATGCCATTGATGTAGCCATGAGTTACAAAAGACTCATTGAAGAATGCAGCTTAAATCAAGATGCCTTAGGCGAACGTGTTGGAAAAGATAGAACAACTGTAAATAACTATTTAAGATTGTTGCGTTTACCAGAAGAAATCCAACTTGGAATAAAACAGGGCAAAGTGAGTATGGGCCATGCGCGAGCAATGATTAACATGGACAATTTAGACCACCAACTTGAATTGTATTCTCAAATTGTAGAGAACAACTTAAGTGTTCGTGATGTTGAAGGTTTGGTTAAAGCAAAAAAAGCAAGTCCTACAGATAGTTTTTCAATTACAGGTACCGATTGGGACCCAGAAATTGATAGAATTACAGAAGCATTTTACAAAAAATTAAATGCTGCAGTGCATTTAAAATCTGGCAGCAAAGGAAAAGGTAAAATTATCATTTCCTATAAAAATAAAGAAGATC
>CAMBFD010000008.1 GCA_945865625.1 Chitinophaga pinensis | reverse complement strand
AACATCACTGACTCGCCATTTTCATTGATTAATGAATCGCTTAAAGGGTTGAAAGTTAAATCACCTGCAATTGCAAGAGCTGTAACCAATTCTGGAGAAGCGACAAATGCGTAAGTATTAGGATTTCCATCAGCACGTTTTGCAAAGTTTCTGTTGAAAGAGTGAACGATGGTATTTTTTTCTTGTTTTTCAGCGCCCATTCTATCCCACATACCAATACAAGGACCACAAGCGTTTGTAAACACTTTGGCACCAATTTGGTCAAATATTTTCAAGAATCCGTCGCGTTCAATTGTAAAACGAACTTGCTCAGAACCTGGAGTAATTAAGTATTCAGCTTTAGGTTTTAAATTTTTGGTAGAAACCTGTTGCGCCAAACTCACTGCACGAGAAATATCTTCGTAAGAAGAGTTGGTACAGCTACCAATCAATCCCACTTCAACTTTTGTAGGCCATCCATTTTTAGCAGCTTCTTCTTTCATTTTAGAAATAGGAGTTGCCAAATCTGGAGTGAAAGGACCGTTAAGGTAAGGTTCTAATGTATTTAAATCAATTTCAATGATTTGGTCGAAGTATTGTTCTGGGTTTGCATAAACTTCAGCATCGGCGGTTAAGTGTTCTTTCACACCGTTTGCTAAATCAGCAACATCTGCACGACCTGTAGCGCGAAGGTAACGTTCCATGCTTTCATCGTAACCGAAAGTTGAAGTTGTTGCTCCAATTTCAGCACCCATGTTACAGATTGTACCTTTACCAGTACAGCTCATTGAAGTTGCACCTTCTCCAAAATACTCAACGATACAACCAGTACCACCTTTTACAGTTAAGATACCAGCAACTTTAAGAATCACATCTTTTGCTGAACACCAACCGCTCAATTTTCCAGTTAACTTAACACCAATTAATTTAGGCCATTTAAGTTCCCAAGGTAAACCAGCCATGACGTCACAAGCATCGGCACCACCAACACCAATTGCAATCATACCCAAACCACCTGCGTTTACAGTGTGAGAATCGGTACCAATCATCATTCCACCTGGGAATGCGTAGTTTTCAAGCACTACTTGGTGAATGATACCAGCACCTGGTTTCCAGAATCCAATGCCATATTTATTTGAAACTGAAGCCAAGAAATCATAAACTTCTTTACTTTCGTCGTTAGCAACTGCCAAATCGGTTGTTGCTCCAACTTTTGCGGTGATCAAGTGATCGCAGTGCACGGTACTTGGAACTGCAACCTTTGGACGACCAGCTTGCATAAACTGCAACAAAGCCATTTGAGCCGTTGCATCTTGCATTGCAACTCTATCCGGAGCAAAATCAACGTAGTCGGCTCCTCTACCAAATGTTTGATTGGCAGGATTTTCCCATAAATGAGAATATAAAATTTTTTCGGTTAGTGTAAGGGGTTTACCAAGAAGTTGGCGGGCAGCTTTAACGCGCTCGGGCATTCTTTCGTAAACAGATTTAATCACTTCAATATCAAAAGCCATTTTCTTATTTATTAATCTATTTACTGCAAATTTCGTATTTTTTTGTTGGATTTTCTATTATTTCCACATCTTTGTATGGTGAATTCTCCAAGAATCATATTAGGGATAGACCCGGGGACCAATTTATTGGGTTATGGCATTGTGAAAGTGGATGTTAAAACGCCTATTTTAGAGACATTGGGCGTTGTTAAGTTAAATAAAATTGAAGACCATGGTGAAAAGCTTTTTCATATTTTTGAACGTATTGTTGCCCTCATTGATGGCTTTCAAGTGACAGAAGTTGCCATTGAAGCTCCATTTTATGGGAAAAATGTTCAAAGTATGCTCAAGCTGGGTAGGGCACAAGGGGTTGCAATTGCTGCCGCAATTTCCAGAAAAGTCCCTGTCTTTGAATATGTCCCTCGAAAAATAAAACAATCAATCTGCGGCAATGGGGCGGCCTCTAAAGAACAAGTCCTTGCAATGTTGCATGCGCAATTTCAGTTTGAGCAAGCACCTGAGACTTTAGATGCTTCAGACGGACTTGCTGCGGCACTTTGCCATTTATACCAATTTCAGCCACGTTCTTTTGGAACTACAAAAAGCACCGGCAAAAAAACAGGTGGTTGGGCTCAATTTCTGAAGGAAAATCCTGATAGGGTAGAGTAATTCCTGTTTTTGCAACTTTTAGATTCATTTAGCGTCTTCTATTTATGCAGTTTTTCAAATTCAAGAAATTTTTCAATGTCATTTTACTTTTGGCCTCGTCAAATTTGACATTTGGTCAAACTTATTTCCCTCCTAAAACAGGAACTTGGGACACACTGTCTATAGATCGTTTGGGTTATTGCCAAGAAAGAATTGATAGTTTATACAACTTTCTCGAAAAGCAAAACTCTAAATCTTTCATTCTCCTTTACGATGGTAAAATTGTATTGGAAAAGTATTTTGGTACCTTCACCAAAGACAGCAATTGGTATTGGGCAAGCGCTGGTAAAACATTAACCGGATTCTGTGTTGGAATTGCACAAGCTGAAGGCAAATTGAAAATTACCGACCAAAGTTCTAAATATTTGGGATCTGGATGGACATCCCTCAATCAAGCTCAAGAAGATAAAATTACCATTTCGAATCAATTATCTATGACCACCGGGTTGAAAGATAATGTTGCCGACCCAGATTGCACCTTGCCCGCTTGTCTTCAATATGCCGATATTGCTGGAAATCGATGGGCTTATCACAATGCCCCTTATACAATGTTAGATAAGGTTATAGAATCGGCAACTGGCTCTAATTTAAACGTTTATGTGTATCAGAAAATCGCCAATCCAATTGGCATGAAAGGTCTTTACTTTAAATCAGGGTATAACAATATTTATGGTTCGGATTCGAGAAGTATGGCAAGATTTGGATTATTGCTTTTAAACAAAGGCTTGTGGAATGGAACTTTAATTTTGAAGGATACAAATTATTTCAAGCAAATGACAAATTCAAGTCAAACAATCAATAAAGGCTACGGCTACTTAACTTGGTTAAATGGGAAAACTTCGTATATGGCACCTCAAAGTCAGTTGGTATTTCCTGGTGCTATTTCACCCGATGCGCCCAATGATGTTATTATGGCTCTTGGTAAAAATGGTCAATTGATCAATGTTTCTGAGTTAAAAGGATTGGTATGGATAAGAATGGGAAATGAACCCAATAACAATGGCTTGGTTCCTTGGATATTCAATAACGAAATTTGGAAGAATATCAATCAATTGCCATGTGCAAAAACCAATAAAATAGATTTCGAATCTGAAAAACTTGGACTATTTCCGAACATTGCCAGATCAGGTGAAATGGTATTCTTAAAATTCAAATGTAAAGATGTTCCTCAAATATTTAATTCGCTTTGGCAATCAATGAATGTGGAAGGAGAATTTAACGCTGAAGGATATCGCATAAACACCCAGAATATGCCTTCCGGAATTTATTTGGTAAAAATAAAAAATGGTCAATCAATAAGAATGGTTATACAATAACAACTACATTCTTTCAACTACATTAATTCCCAATAAATTCAATCCAAACTTTAAGGTTTCTGCAGTGTGATGAGCCAACTTCAAACGCAAGTTTTTAAGCGTTTCATCGGTTTCGCGCAAAATGGAAACTTCGTTGTACAATCGATTATAGGCTCTAGCCAAATCTAAACAATACTGACAAATAATTGCAGGAGAATAATCTTTGCATGCATCTTCTAAGACTGCAGGGAAATCATAAAGCACTTTAATGGTGTTAATTTCTGCTGGGTGTAAAGCTGTTGCTGTGATAGCAGTTTGCCAATTGTTGCCGGCTTGACGTAAAATACTTCGAATTCTGGCGTAAGTATATTGCACGAAAGGACCGGTATCGCCCTGGAAATCAATGCTTTCTTGGGGATTGAATAGCATTCGTTTTCTAGGATCAACTTTTAAAATAAAGAATTTAAGTGCTGAAAGCGAAAGTTGGGTATAAAGGTTGTTTAATTCTTCTTCAGAAAGGCCATCGGTTTTACCTAGTTCAATGGTTTTTTCCTTTGCGGTTTCATACATTTCGTTGAGTAAATCATCGGCATCAACAACTGTACCCTCTCTACTTTTCATTTTACCACTAGGCAAATCAACCATACCATAACTCAAGTGATACATTCCTTGGGCGTATGATTTTCCTAGTTTCTGCATAATTAAAAACAATACTTTGAAGTGATAATCTTGTTCATTACCAACCACATAAATGCTGCGATTCATCCCAAATTCTTGGAATTTTAATTCAGCTGTACCAATATCTTGGGTAATATAAACGGAAGTTCCATCGCCACGTTGAACAAGTTTTTCATCGAGACCATCTGCCGTTAAATCAATCCAAACACTATTGTCTGGTTTTTGGTAAAAAACACCTTTTGCCAAACCTTCTTGAACCAAATCTTTACCTAATTTATAGGTATTGCTTTCATAGTAATATTTATCAAATGAAACGCCTAATTTGGTATACGTTATATTGAATCCCTCATATACCCAGTCATTCATCTTTTTCCAAAGTTGAATTGTTTCAGCATCGCCGGCTTCCCATTTTCTGAGCATATCTTGGCAAGCAATCATTAAATTAGAGTTGTTACGAACAAATTCTTTTATATCATCGGAAAGTTTTGCAATTTGTTTTTCTTCGGTTGCAGTTTTGAGTTTTTCTAGGGTGTCAGAATATCGGTTTTGAATGTTTGCTTGGGTAAATTCAAAATTGCCTTTGAGCGCATTTTCAATGCTTTCGGCAGTTTGTTCGCGGAGTTTGGTTTCAAAAACCACGTAATATTTACCAACCAAATGGTCGCCTTTTAAATTTGCAGATTGTGGTGTTTCACCGTTTCCAAATAACTTCCAAGCCAACATGCTTTTGCAAATGTGAATGCCTCTGTCGTTAATTAAATTGGCCTTAATTAAATCGTATCCAGTGTGTTGGAATATTTGCGAAAGGCTATATCCCAATAAATTATTTCGAATATGACCTAAGTGTAAAGGCTTATTTGTATTTGGCGAAGAATATTCAACCATCACTTTTTCATTTTTTGAGGGACGGGTAAACGATGTATTCTCCCAATTGGTTTCTAAATAATTTAGCCAAATACTTGGATCAATGACAAGGTTTAAAAATCCTTTAATAACATTGAAATCTTGAATAAAAGAAGCATTTGTTTTGAGGTATTGGCCAATTTCTTCTGCGGTTTGTTCAGGAGATTTTCGAGAAATTCTGACAATTGGAAAAACCACGTAAGTAAAGTCGCCAACGAAGTCGGTTTTGGTTTTTTCAATTTTCACCTGTTGTGAATCGGAAGTATTGTACAAAGCAGCAATGGCTTTTTCAATACTTGCAATAATATCTCCCTCAATATTCATGATGCGAAATTACGATGGAAATTAGGTTTCACCAACTTATATATGATGATAACCTGTACCTTTTTGAATATTATAGGCTCTGTAAACTTGCTCAATGAGCACAAGTCGCGCAAGATGGTGAGGAAATGTTAAATCACTTAATTTTATTGAGGGATATTGTTTCAGTGCTTCGGCAGTAAAGCCGTAAGCCCCGCCGATGGCAATGATGAGTTTTCCGCGAATATTTGAAAGTTCATTTTCAATAAATTTAGAAAAGCCAATGCTTTCATAAGTTTTGCCATGTTCATCGCAAAGAACAAGCTTGTCGCCTGGTTTACAGAGTTTTAGAATGGTTTCTGTTTCCTTAGCTTTTTGCTGGGCAGGGTCTGTAACCCTTGCCGCAGGTAAAATTTCTAACTTTGTGGCGTAGGTTCCAGTAAGTTTTTTGAGGTAATCGGCACAGAGAGAATCAATTTCTTTATTCTTGTGATTCTCTATAACAGCAATAACAATAGCCACTTAATTGTTGTTGAGTATGTCCAATATTTTGTCGAGTTGAGGTGTTAAAATAATTTCAGTACGTCTGTTTTTAGCGCGTCCTTCGGGAGTTTCGTTTGTGACAACAGGCATGGTTTCACCGCGACCATTTGCAGAAATTCTTTTTGCTTTCATGCCCCCCTCGTTGATCATAATTTTTGCAATTGAAGTTGCTCGCAATACGCTCAAATCCCAGTTGTCTTTAATGATTTCTCCGTTCATTGGAACGTTGTCGGTATGTCCCTCAACAGCCACTTGAACATCTGGCTTTTTATTCAATGCTTTGGCCAATTCAACCAAGGCTTCTTGTCCTTTAGGATCAACAGCGGTGCTTCCACTTTTAAACAGAAGTTTTTCAGGAAGAATCACATACACTTTACCATTCCTGTATTCAACTTTCACATCAAGTTTTTCAAAACCGGCTAGAGCTTTAATGATGGCATCTTTTAGAAGTATCACGGCACTATCTTTTCTACGCAATTCGGCCTCAAGTTCTTTCACACGTCCGCTTACTTTTTCAAGTTCTTTACGTAAGTTTTCGAGTCTCAAACGTTCAGCTTCTGCGCTTGCTAGGGCTTTATTTAACTCAAGTTCTTTTTGTTGGATGGCTTTGTTTTTCTTATCCAATTCAGCGGCAATTTTGATGCGCTGTTCATCGTGAGATTCACCAAGGGAACGGATATAAGTTAAATTTTCATCCAATTCATTTTCACAAATTTGTATGCTATCTTGGAGTTTAGAAATAATGAGTTTTTGACGTTCTTGAAAAGCTTGGAGTGCAGTCACTTCATTTTTAACCGTTACATTCACCGCATTGCAATCTTCAATCTTCGTGGTTAAAGAAGTTGCTACAGAATCTTTTTCACGACCCAAGGCTTGGTATTTTTTTTGGCTCACACATGAAAAAAGCGTAAGACCAACACAAACGATACTCCAAAATACTTTCATATTGCACGAAGTTAGTGCAGACATAAAAAAAAGGTTAAAATGGTTTTACACATGTATTGTAGTGTAGACATTTACCGCTTAATTGAAACAAAATCACTTATGATTATGATCAAAAAAAGGAGAGTTTTCTGCTTTATAAACTGTTGTTTATAATTTGTTTGTCGGCATTGATTAATTCATAGCCCGTAATTGGCAAGTTGGGGTCAGTTTCTAAATGTAGCCAACGCTTGTGTTTTAAAAACCATTTCATCCGAATTGAAGGCAAACCAGCTTTGAAATAATGCGTAATTAGGGCATTGGCTCTCAAAGTGATTCCCTTTTGGTTCATATTTTCCCAGAGGTAGGTAATTTCATTTTCAATTTTACCAATTAATTGAACCGAGCTATCAACTCTTCCGGTTCCCATACAAGTGCTGCACAATTCTGAAGTTGCAATTTCTATTGCCGGGCGAACTCGTTCACGTGTCAATTGCACAAGACCAAATTTACTCATTGGTAAAATATTGTGACGGGCACGATCTTTTTGCATAGCATCTCTCAATGCTTGGTGCAGAGCAGCCTTTTTCTTGGGGTCTTTCATGTCGATAAAATCGATCACAATAATTCCACCCATGTCACGCAATCGAATTTGACGCGCAATTTCATCAACAGCTTCGGTATTCACTTTAAATACATTTTCTTCACGGTCAGAAGGGTCGAAAGATGTATTTCCACTATTCACGTCAATTACGTGAAGTGCTTCGGTATGTTCAATGACTAGGTAAGCACCACCACTGAAAGGAACATTTTTACCAAATAAAGATTTGATTTGCTTATTGACTCCGTACTGATCGTAAATAGGTAATTTACCTTGGTAAAGTCTTAATATTTTATTTGAATCAACATTGTACTTGTCGAGTGTTTTCTTGAGGGATGCGTGAATTTCGACATCATCCACAGAAATCTGAGTGAATGAGTCGTTCAAAATGTCCCTCAAAAGAGAATCAACCCTATTGGCGTTCCCAATGACTTTTTGTCCGACACTAGCTTTTCTCAAACCGATGACCAATTCATCCCACTTTCTGAGTAGTTCTCTGAGGTCTTTATCGAGTTCTTCGAGAGCCACACCTTCAGAAACTGTTCTAACAATTACCCCAAAGTTTTTTGGCTTGAGTGAGTAAGCTATATCTTTGAGTCTTGCTTTTTCTTTGGCGTTACCAATTTTTTTAGAGATTGAAACCTGCCTAGAGAATGGCACCAAAATAAAATATCTACCTGGAAGAGAAATATCGCAGGTGATTTTTGGGCCTTTATTGGCAATGGGTTCTTTCATTACCTGTATGAGCAGTTGCTCACCAGATTTCAAAACAGAACCAATTTTACCGGTTTTTACGGTTTGTTCTTCGAGTTCAAATGCGTCGAGATCACCAGCATTGCGATTGCCATCGAGTGCCATACGGACAAACTTCTGCAATGACCTAACATTGGGTCCAAGGTCGAAATAGGTTAGAAAGCCGTCTTTTTCTCCTCCGATGTGGACGAAAGCTGCGTTGAGTGATGGCGAAATTTTGCGGACTTTACCCAAGTAGAAATCGCCAACCTGAAAAGGAGAGTCGACAGTTTCTTGGTGGAATTCCGTTAGTTTTTTATCAGACAGAAGGGCAATCTCTATTCCTGACGAACTCTTTTTTATAATTAATTCGTTAGACAAGATTGTTTTTAATTATCGCTTATTTCTTTTTGTGACGATTTTTACGCAAACGTTTTTTACGCTTGTGAGTAGCGATTTTATGTCTTTTTCTTTTTTTACCACTTGGCATATCTGTATATATTTAAAGTTTATTTTTTTAGTATCTTTTGACTTTTAACCGCTAAATTCAGGTAGATTTTTGCGTTTATTGAGTCACCCATGTTGCCAAATGTGTTGCTTGTTTCGAACAACCAATAAGGATTTTGGGGTTGCAAAGATACCAATTTTTGGCATTTTTTTATCGCTTTTTCCCATTGTTGCGATTTTTTTAATAAATTTAGGTGAATAAAATGTAATTCAACGTTATTACTATCAATTAATAGAGACTCTTTTAAAGTTGCTAAAAATTGCATTGGTTGATTCATATATTCACTTTGATAAATAATTAAAGCATTGCGCAGCTCCATGTTTTTGGGGTTAGACAACAATCCTTTATCGATGAGAATTTTACCTTGCTGAAATAAAAATGCACTGATTTTAGGGGCATCAACATACTCGGCGCCATTAAAAATTAAATTTCTAGCGACATCGGTTTCGTTGCCTTCTTTGAAAAGGGCAAATAAATCTAATTCAATTAGGGTTTGAAGGGCATGATTTTCGGTTTCAATTGCCCATTTTAAAGCCTTTGTACTGCTGTCTTTGGGCATCGACCCTGGCTGCGATAACAAAATTCTTGATATCTCAGTTGGGGGTTTTGCTTTTTCAAATACAGCTTGTAAAAAAGCAACACGGTCTACTGGAGACTGATCTATACCACCCATTTGCATGGATGGCATATTTTTTCCAGTAGACGGTGCCGCCTGATTGGTTTTCCAACGGTTGAACGTTAGAGCAAATGTTAAAACAGTTGCAGAAGCAACGGCAATTACAATTTCTTTAGAGGGTTTTTTCACCAAATAAACTTAAGCAATAAAGCTTATAATTTGTCGTTTAAAACCTTGCTTTCTTTCACTTGAGCAGCGAATTCTTTTGCCGGTTTGAAACGTGCTACATAATGTGCAGGAACTACCAATGAGGTATTTCTTTTAATGTTACGAGCAACTTTGGTTTTTCTTTCCTTAAGCTCAAATGTTCCAAAACCTCTTAAATAAATATTGTTACCATTTACCATAGAGTTTTTTACAACAACAAATAAGTTGTCGATAGTGTCCGCAATTGCAGCCTTTTCAAGACCTGTGCGCACGGCAATTTCGTTTACGATTTCAGACTTTGTCATGATTCAATGTGCAAAAAAAATAAATAAACACGTTTTTTGCACAATGTTTATGCAAAATGTTATCCCTAATTTGTTGACTTGGTATCAACAGAACCACAGAAAACTCCCTTGGAGGGAAAGCGTAACTCCTTATCAGATATGGGTTTCAGAGATTATTTTACAGCAAACTAGGGTCGATCAAGGCGGTGGATACTTTTTAAAATTTGTAGATAAATTTCCTGATATTTTTTCATTAGCCGCTGCAAATGAGTCAGAAATACTAAAAATTTGGCAAGGACTTGGCTATTATGCCCGAGCTAGAAATATGCATTTTGCGGCAAAACAAATTGTAAATGATTATCATGGTCAGTTTCCAGAATCTTACCTAGAATTAAAAAAATTGAAAGGAGTTGGCGATTATACCGCGGCTGCAATTGCCTCTTTTGCGTTCAAATTAGCTCACCCCGCAATTGATGGTAACGTGAAGCGTGTTTCAGCCCGCTTTTTTGGCATTGATACCCCAATAAATTCACCAATTTTCTACAATCAAGCATTGAATTTACTCTCCGATGCAATTCAGTATTGCCCTCCAGATTTATTTAATCAGGCAATGATAGAAATGGGGGCTATAATTTGTACTCCTAAGAATCCTCGTTGCGGTCAATGTCCCTTAAAAGATGAATGCGTTGCATTTAAATTCAATAAAGTATCTGAATTGCCAGTAACCGTCCCTAAAAAATCGCCCTTGAAAAAATACATTCATTATTTCTTGGTTGAACAAGAAGGTAACGTTGCCATTATGTTGCGTCCAAGTTCTGGAATTTGGGGAGGATTGCACGAATTTCCCAACACAGAACATTCGAATTTGGAACATCTGCCACTTCACTTTTTAGAAGAGTTAGGTTTGAATTCTGAAAATATTCATGTAAAAAAGTACCACGACTATAAACATTTACTCACACATCTAACTATTTTTGCCCGTTGTTGGCATTTATCATCGATTCCGAATAATATTGTATTGTCGAATCAACTAATTTTGGTAAATTCAATCGAAATTCGTAATTTTCCGATGCATAAATTGATGTTAAAAATGTTGAATAATTTAAACTTGTAATTTTGAGAGATGATAAATAAAGTTATTTTACTCGGTCGTTTGGGTAAAGATCCAGTAATTCGAAAACTTGATAATAGCCGTATAGTGGCAAATGTTTCTTTAGCTACCAATGATTTTTACACCAAAGATGGCCAACGTATGGAAAGTACAGAATGGCATAATTTGGAAATGTGGGATCAACAGGCACTTACGGCAGAGAAATATTTCAAAAAAGGAAATATATTATACATAGAAGGTAAAATAAAGACCGATAAATATGTTGATGCAGAAGGAGTTGAAAAGCAACTTCGCAAAATTCGTGTCACTAGCTTTCAAATGATGAATAGCATGCTTGGCAACCGAGATGAAAATGCCGATCGAGGTGCTGTGGATCCATTTGATACGTCGGATAAATCTGACAATGACAACGATAATCACTTAAGTTAATTCAATGGACGACACTGGCCCTAAAGCCCTTTTACTGACTATTGATTTTTTGAAGGACATTCCTTCGGAAGACATTCCTACGCTCATTTGTTTGGTTTTGGCAATGATCACTTGCTTGATTATTTCTGCGATTTGCGCTTCTTCAGAAAATGCATTCTTTTCGCACAAAGAAAACGATTTAGAAGAATTAGAATTTTCAAAAGATAAAATATCTTTGGCTATTTTAAAGCTCTTAAGTAAACCCAAACATTTACTTGCAACTATTTTATTGTTAAATAGTTTAGTCATTGTTGCTTTTGTGCTTTTTTCAAAACTTTTCTACGAACATATTCTCAATAATGCAAAATATCCATGGTTAGAATTTCTAATCGACACAATTTTGGTAACATTGGTTATATTGATTTTTGGGGAAGTCATGCCAAAAGTTTATGCCACTCAGAATTACAGAAAATCTGCACGTTTTTTAGTGCGCCCCATGGGTTTTTTCTTCTGGATTTTATATCCTTTCACATCTGTTTTAGAAAAAATTGGAGAGTTTTTAGAGAAAAATGCAAAGTCTGTAACCCCAGAATTAACACCTGAAGAATTATCGCAAGCAATTGATCTCACAACCGATGAAGATGACGCTAAACAAGAAAAAGAAATTCTAAAAGGAATTGTAAATATGGGAAATATCCAGGTGAAACAAATTATGGTTTCAAGATTGGATATGATTGCACTCGATATTGAAGACGATTTCAATCAAGTGCTTAAGTTGACTCGTGAAATGGGTTATTCTAGAATGCCCGTATTCAAAGAAAATTTAGATCAAATTATTGGAGTTTTGAATTCTAAGAATTTGTTGCCCTACTTGAATGAAGGTTCGGAATTCAAATGGCAATCATTGATCTATCCACCCTTTTTTATCCCTGAAAATAAAGCAATTGATGATTTGTTGCAAGAATTGCGACAAAAGCACGGTCATATAGCCATTGTTGTTGATGAATTTGGAGGAACTTCAGGCATGGTTACCATGGAAGATGTATTGGAAGAGGTTTTTGGGGAATTAAACGATGAGTTTGATGAACAAACGCTTGATTATATTAAATTGAACGCTTATACATTTATCTACGAGGGGAAAACCCTCATTGTTGACTTTTTAAGAGAAACAAATTTGCCAATAATGCTGTTCGATGAGAACGATTTTGAATCTGATACATTGGCAGGTTTGATTTCTGAGCAATTGGGTAGAATTCCAAAAAAAGGAGATATTATTTTGGTGAATAACATTCAATTCATTGTTGAATCTGCCGACCCAAGAAAAGTGAAGAAAATAAAAATTATATTGCCGGAAGAATGAAAAAGTATCTATTGAATGGTCTCTTAATATTCGTGTCAATCTGCATCATTTCATGTGGTTCAAACGACAATTATGTGCCAAAGCCGCATGCTTATCCTAAATTAAGTTTGCCCCAAAAAAGATACTTCCAATTTGAAGCGAAAGATTGTCCATTTACCTTTCAAATACCTCGATACAGCATTATGCTTCCAGATGAAAATTCAAAAGGGAAACATTGGTATAATTTGCATTTCCCAACCTTAAATGCAACTTTGCATTTTACATATTACGAATTTAAAAATTGGAATGATTTCGATACTTTGGTCTCCGATTCTAGAAGCTTGGTAAACAAACATTTGCAGCGAGCAGAAGATATCTTAGAAGAACCTGTAACCAACTTAAATCCTAAAGTTCCAGGTTTGATTTTTCATATCCAAGGGAACACCGCCACCAACTTAAACTTTTTCACAACAGACAGTTCAAGGCACTTTCTTCGCGGTGCTTTATACTTTAACAAGCAAACTCAAGCTGATTCAATTTATCCAGTATTTCAATTTTTAGAACAAGATGTAAACGAAATACTGAAAACTTTCGTTTGGAAGAAATAAGTGGTATTGATTTTTTAGAGGTAAATATTTTATGAGATACGGATTCGTTTTTTTGAGTTTCTTTTTATTTTTGGGGACATTGTCTGCACAAAAGAAAAAATGTCAGGACCTGCAGGATAAAGCTTACGTTGACTTCCAGGCAGCTATGTTTAAAGAGGCATTGAGTTGCATAAAGAAATCGATCAAATGCGATCCTAATTCTGCAACTGCCTGGGCCATTCAAGCTGAAATTTATGAGGCGTTAAAAGATAGCGCAAATGCCATAAAATCTCACAAGTCTTGTATTAAAACTGATTCTCTTTATCAGCCAAGCTATTATTATTTTGCTTATTACCTTTTTAGAATGTCGCGTTTCGATGAGTCATTGAAATATTTGATGCGTTACGATAGTGTTCCATTCATGCCCGATTTTAACCCTAAAGAAGATGCCGCTTCTCCAAGTATGAAATCTAAAGTTGATCGCTTAAGAGCGTCTATCGAGATGGCTAAAGCAGAATTGGGAGATCTTCTAAAAATGGAAATTAAAAACATGGGTGAAGCAATCAATTCGCCTTTAAATGAATATTGGCCTGGAATGCCCATCAATGGAAATACATTTGTTTACACCCGTTTGGTTGGAAATCAAGAAGATTTTTATGTGTCTAAATTGGGTCTGAATGGTTGGGAAAAATCGCGTTTCGCACCAGGTAAAATCAATACAATTGAAAATGAAGGGACCAACTCAGTTTATGATGGTCCAAAACAACAAATTTTATATTACACAGTTTGTAACCAAGATGGATTTGGTAGCTGCGATATTTTCTTCTCTGAAATGGCAAATGAACGTTGGGGCGAGCGACAGAATTTGGGTGAAATTGTTAATACCCCGCAGTGGGACGCGCAACCAAGCGTGAGCGGAGATGGGAATACCATCATTTTTGCTTCTTCAAGACCAGGAGGTATGGGCGGTAAAGATCTTTGGTTGACGAAAAAAGTCAATGGTAAATGGACAAAAGCCATAAACTTAGGACCTACGATTAATACCAAATTTGATGAAGAAGCGCCATTTTTACATTACGATGGGGTGACTCTCTATTTTGCGAGTAATGGACATCCAGGATATGGGCAGCACGATATTTTCATGGCCCGATTTAATGAGGAAGGACAATGGATAAAACCTGAAAACTTAGGAAAAGGTGTAAATACTTCTAAGGATGATGTTGGATTTTATGTGGATGCCATGGCCCAAAAAGCCTATTTTGCCTCTGCGCGTGAAGGTGGTTTTGGAGGATTGGATATCTACTCAATCAAATTGATCGATAAATTCAAACCCAAACCGGTGAACTATTTATTGGGAAAAATTCTCGATAAACAAACCAAAAAGGAAATTGCAGCCAATGTGCGCTTGGTAAATTTACAGACACAAAAAGTGATTTATCAAGATAGCACTTCTCAATTTTTGATTCCTGTAGTTGCTGGAAATAATTATGCTTTGCATTCAACTGCAAAAGGGTATATGTTGGATTCGCGAAATTTCCAACCAACAGAATCGAGCATCGATAAGCCATACATTATTGAAGCCTTATTGGAGAAAATCAAAACAGATCAAGTGGTTACTTTGAATAATATTTTCTTCGATCTCGATAAATATGAATTGAAACCAGAAAGTGAGGTTGAATTAAAAACCGTGATTCAATTGCTAACTACAAATCCGCAAATGAAAATTGAAATTTCTGGTCATACAGACAACACTGGTTCAGATGCACACAACAAAGAATTATCGGCAAACAGGGCAATTTCAGTGAAAACTTACCTAGAAAAATTTGGCATTGCACCTTTACGATTGGTGGCAAAAGGATATGGTTCTAGCAAACCAAATGCCTCTAACGACAATGAAGAGGGAAGGGCGAAGAACCGAAGAATTGAAATACGGATTTTGAATTTGTAGAAAATCCCCTTGAATTTTTTGTCATTCTAACAACAATACATCTACAAACCAATTGTGATAAAACATTGATTATCCTCTAATCCTTCTAATCTCTCTAATCCTTCTAATCCTTCTTAAATTATCGATGAAGATCATTCTCGATATTTTCAATGGGTAAATCTACAGGAATAGAGGAATCTAAATTTGTCAAATCGGGTTCTCCGGCCATAATCCATGCAGTGTACCATGTGTTTGCAACCATTTGAATCGATTTTTTCATTCTGAGCAAAACCATGTTTTCTAATTGGCGTTCATAGTTGCGGATCAATTGTTCACTTTCTATTTTAATTACGTTCGAACCTTTTTGCACAAACTGATAATGACTGTTTACGGGTGTAAGTTGTTTCGCAATCTTTTCAAACAATAAAACCTTTGGAACCAACCTAAAACTTTCTTCCACCGATTTCCAAATTTCTACAGAATAATTCGGAAGAAATTCAACTTCGGAAATGTAAATTGGATATTGATTGATAAATATTTCTGGGATTCTCGTTTCCCAAAGTGCATGGATGCCATGTTGATTTGTTTTTTGGCCATTATAATTGGAACTTGTATGCAAAGGAACATGTGCATCGGCAACATAATGCCCAATATCTGCTGAAACTTTCAGTATCTTCTGTAGATTTCTTTCTTGGAAGGCATTTTTAAGCCAATAGATCATTTTATTGCATTGCCATGGCACAATTCCATGTTTTAAAACGGTATCTTCAGAGAATAGGCAAACAGCTTCACTATAATCTTTAGGCACAGTATCTAAAGGCACTGTTGTTTCATAAAAATCGCAATCCATGAAATGACGGCACGCTTCATTTCCTACAACATAACGCCTATTGTCGGGGTCTGTTGCATGGTCAATTAAATAATTGATGTGGCGTTTGTAAAAATCAAACAACGGTTTTGGCATGGCCAAACAAGCATTTTGATGAATGGTTCTATGCGCAAGAAATCCCCAGCTTCTGATATTCCCAACCCCACAAATCAAACACACAATCAGCAAACTGAGCCGTTTCATCATTCTATTCTTAGTTTGGCTAAATACATTTGAATGGTGTTCTGAAGTCCTAAATAAAGGGCATCACAAACCAAGGCATGTCCAATGGAAACTTCTTGCAACCCAGGTAAATTTTTTGCGAGGTAATTTAAATTTTGTAAGTCTAAATCATGTCCTGCGTTTAAACCAATTCCCAACTTTTGTGCTTCGATGGCAGTTGCCAAGTAATGTTCAATTGCATCTTCTGGGTTCTTTTTGAAATTCACAGCGTAATATTCAGTATAAAGTTCAATTCTATCTGCACCGCAGGTTAAAGCGGACTTCACTAATTCTGGTTGTGGATTTAAGAAGATACTCACTCTTTGCGTGCTTTTCTTCAACTCTATGATCACGTCTTTTAGAAATTCTTGGTTTTGGATGGTATCCCAACCCGCGTTTGAAGTTAATGCGTCAGGTGGATCAGGAACCAAGGTTACTTGCTCAGGTTTTACAGTATGGATGAGCTCAATAAATTCCGACGACGGGTATCCCTCAACATTCAATTCAGTTTTTACAATTGGCTTTAAATCAATCACATCTTGGTAGCGAATATGTCGTTCATCGGGTCTTGGATGAACAGTAATTCCTTGAGCACCAAAGGCTTCGCAGTCTTTTGCAATTTGAATTAAATTAGGATTATTGCCACCACGAGCATTTCTAATGGTTGCGAATTTATTGATATTGACGCTGAGCTTGGTGTTCGACATTATTGAAAATTAATTTGCACAAAAATACGATTGTAGGAGCTAGTGCCATCAATTTCTGTTGTATTTTTTACATTCATTTTTTGCATTTTTTGCAATTTTAGGTTTAACCAGAGTTTCTTATAAAGATGAATTTTGAGAATGGCATTGTAATATTTTCCGATGCCAGAATAAATCATATATCCAAGATTTCCGGGCAGTGAATTATCTAGTCCATAAATATTCGATTCATTACAGTTAAACCAGTTCGATTCAATATTGATGGAACCATATTTTCCTATTTTATGGGAATATCCCAAATGATACAAATGGTTTACGAATAAATTCACATTGTTCCATTTTTGGGTGAATCCAAATTCTAAATTTGAAATCTGACTAATTTGGATTTTTTGAGAAACTTGACTTTGATAATAAAACGATTTCCCAATGGTTGATCCATCTAAGCTAAATGCAGTTTCCCTTCTGAATTGAGCAAGCAAGATTGCATTTTTGGAAAAATGATAATTTGCCAATAGGGTATTTCTAATGTTGTTTTGATTGGTGTTGTTTCGATATGTTACAACAATTCCTTCAAGTATTTCGGTTCTTAGTTTTAGATTGAACTTACGTGTGGCCTGAATGTCGAAACCCATCTCCAATAAATTTTGATTGACTTGACTTTTTAAGCGATAACTTAATTCTGGAGCAGAATAGTTAATGTTAACTCTCTGAAATTTCATGCCAAAATCTACTGTTTTTAGAATGCTGTAAACACCGGCAATGTAAGTTGCTGTGATTGCATGATTCAATTGAATCGAATGATTTGCAATCCAACGACCATGTAAAATTTTAGGGACCGCAATTTGTATTTCAAGATACGAACTCGAAAAACTTAATTGACTATCTTTTTCAATCATTTCAATCTTCGGAATCAGATATTTATAGTTTGATAAACAAAGGTTAATTGTTGCTTTTTTGAGGGACTTTTGGGTCCCTAAAAATGACAATGATTCTAAATTATTGTGTCTCCGTTTTCTTTGAAGTTCCGATTGGTGAAGTCCGCCAAAAGATCTATCGATGAATGAATTTCCGGCGGAATTTAGTTGACAATCGATAGATTTAATGCCATATCCTGCATAAAAATCGGTTTTGAAATAGTGCAGTTGAAAAGCAGCACCAAAATGTCCAATGTCTTCATTATAAGAAGAATACGCTTTCATACTGACAGGTTGGTATGTATAATTTTCAAGCGAAAGTGGCGATCCAAACTGCCCGCTGCTTCCAAAAACAAGTCCTTTATTCCATTGCGTAACAAAATTTCCAAGGATGAGCATTTTCAATCTCGATTTGCCTTTGTAACATAAAAAACCTGAAAAAAAATCAATTGGTTTTTCACCCGGATCCGTTTCAAAGCTGAATCCCATTTCTAAGTTTTTTTTGACCGAATATTTCATCTTAAATTCATGTCCCCAATGTGAATTTAGTGCACTGCTTGGAAGCGCAGATGTTGGAGGCTTTAATCTGCCGCTGAAAGTCAATGTCCCTCCTAAAAAATGAGATTGAATAGATCTCCATTCATCCATCATACTCGTGCTAAAATCCAAGTTTGGGAAAAGGCTATCGATTTGCTCAATGTTCAGATTGCATTGAATGAGTTCTTGAGCGTTTAAAAACGGACCATATATTGTGCGATGTTGGATGATGTTTGCACATTGAATTGGCGATAAAAAATTTAATTCTTCAAGCTCATTGGCTTGGATTAAATTGATAAATATGGTTGTGGTTGGTGCATATTTATGAGGTAGATTATGCAATAAATCTATTTCTATAGGAATTTCGATAGATTGATCTAGGTCAATTTGAGCGTAAAGGTTTATGAACATCATCCATCCCAACACTGCCGCCACCACTTTTTTGTTCTTTAAACACATAATGAATATATATAGAAGGTCTGAAACCTAATTGATTCTGATGATAAGCGGTTTTAAAAGTAATTGCCCAATGATTAGATAGGTAATTGATATTTAAACCAAAAGGGTAAGGGCCATTGCTGAGCATGGCTCCGAAAAGAATGTTGTTATTCATTTTGTAATTTGATCCAATTTCTAAAACTGGAGAATGTTCAGTGAGCGCAATTGCCCCTGTAACAATGGTATTGTTTGACACAAAATTGCAGGCAATAGATTGATAGGTTTTTGTTCCTATTTGTTGATGCCATAAGCAGAATGTAGCTGCTTTATTGAGCTGATATGATCCAAAAAGATTATATCCAATTTGGAGATTTTGATCAACTGAAGCATTCGCTTTTTGTCCGTTTAAACCAACACCAAGATGAATTTGGGAGGATATTGTTTTAGCCAAATTCAAGGCTAAAGTATTGTTTGAAAAATCGGTACTTCCATCATGATTAAAATTGACAGAGAGTTTAGAATTGTTAAATTGTTTGGCAAATGAGATTTGAGAATTTCTCAAATCGGTTCCAGCCACCATCCATTCATTTGAGAGCGAAATAACAGAGCCGTCGCTTGAGTTTAATTGAATTGGCTGGGTATTCAATTGTTGGGGCAAGAAGGTTGTTGGTGCATTGGAGAGTGACATTGGAGAAGTTGCGATTTGTGCAAAAGAAAAGCGACAAATTACAAATCCTATCAATGTCAAGTACCTCATTCCAGCTGTTCTTTAAGTTTTAAAAGTTTTTCTTTGAAGTCTCTTAATTGTTGAATCAAAAACACGCGAGCATCGGTCTGCACTGCGTTCCGGCTCACTTTTTTAGATACGTTTGCTAATCTTACTCCCTTGTTATGAGAAAGATAATGAATTTCCTTCAAAATTTCAATGTCCTTAGTTGAGTAAATTCTGTCGCCTTTTTTATTTTTCATAGGCTTAATTTGAGGGAAATTCTTTTCCCAGAATCTCAAGGTTGATGCAGGCACTCCAATAATTTCGGATGCTTCGCCAATTTTAAAGTACTTTTTTGTAATGGTTTCTAGTTCGCTCATAATTTTTTAGTCAAATCGATTCGCTTCACGTTGCGACATTTCTAACATTTTTTGGTATTCGATATCCGATAAATCGTTTCTATAAAAGAAAGCTGGATTTAGAGGGTTATTGTTTTTTCTCACTTCATAATGTAAATGAGGACCTGTTGATCTTCCGGTACTTCCGACATAGCCGATGAGTTGTCCTCTTTTAACTTTAGTTCCAGGTTTTACAGCAAAACGGCTTAAATGACCGTAAAGCGAAGTATACCCAAAACCATGGTTTACAATGATATTATTTCCATAGCCCCAACCGTCGTTTTTAACTTCGGTAACAACTCCATTGCCTGTGGCATACACTTCGGTTCCAACATCGGCGGTAAAGTCCATGCCGGCGTGAAAAGAAGATGTATGATAGAATGGATCCATACGGTATCCAAATCCACTTGCCATTCGGCGAAGTTCTTTGTTTGCAACGGGCATAATTGCCGGAATGGAGTTTACCATTTCCTCTCGTTTGCTAATGAGTTTTTCTAAGGTTTTGTATGAAGCTTCTTGCTGTTTGGCTAATTGATCCATTTGATCCATTTTTACACGCAAACGATTTACTAATTTACCGTGCGACATTTTGAGAAGTTCAGAATAGTCTGAACCTTTGTAATTGATGGGTTTTGGAGGTGCTACGCCATACATTGCACGGTATATTTCAATGTCTCTATTGCTTAATTCATTTAGTTGATTTTCTAAATCAATTGTTTGTCGCTCCATCTGATCTAATTCCCTTTGAATCAACGAGTTTTCCTTTTGAATGGAAAGTTCCATTGGTGTTTTCATGAATCGACTAAAGAGGAGGGACAACGAAATGACAGACACAATAATGAGTGCCGAAAGACCAATAATACGCCAACGCATATATCCGCGGTGATCGGATACTTTTTCAAAGCTTAAGCTTTTAGGATTGAAAAAATATTTGGTACGTGGCATACTGATTTCATACAATTATACGAAAATCAAGCCGAAATAAGGCAATGATGTGCTTATTTTTCAGAATAAAATTGCATATAAACCTTTGCACGCTCAACGTATTCTTGAACGTTTTCAGTGATTTTTGCCTCAATTTCAGGACCTAAGGATTTGACTATTTTTGCAGGAATCCCTAAAACCATTGAATATGGTGGAATTTTCATTCCTTGTGGTACCATGGCATTTGCGCCAATAATCGAATATTCACCAATTTCTACGTCGTTTAAAACGGTAGCATGCATACCCACCAAAACATGGTGGCTTAATTTAGCTCCGTGAACAATGGCTGAATGCCCAATTACACAATCGTTTGCAATCATACAGGGCGAACCTGGGTCGGCATGTATCACTGCATTGTCTTGAATGTTGGTTCTATCGCCAACGGAAATTAAATCGGTATCGCCCCTTAAAACAGCACCAAACCAAACACTTGTTTCTTCACCTAAAACTACATTGCCAATAGCCGTAGCGTTTGGGGCAATAAACGTAGTGTCTTTCTTTTGAATTGGAGTTTTCAGTTGGTCTATGAGTTTCATGGTCAATATTTTTGTAAAGTTTCAGAAATGTGACTGTAAATAACAAAATATCTTTTAAAAATTAGGTTTCATTGATAGACATGTTGTTTTTTTGTGAAGGATGAAAAAACTGTTTTACAACATATCGAAACTTTATGGTGCAAATGAGCGCGGAACTTTTAAAAAAGGTCTCGAAATGCAACAGTTAAATACTCTTGAAAATGCTTGGATGCTTGTTGAAAACGAAACAATCATTCAAATGGGTCAATGTCCCTCAGAAAAAGAAATAGAAGACTTAAAAAACCAATCAAATGAATTGATTAATTTGGATGGATTGGAGGTGCTGCCAGGGTTTGTAGACAGTCATACGCACATTGTTTTTGCTGCCCCAAGGCACGAAGAATTTGCAATGAGAATCCAAGGGGCAACCTATGAAGAGATTGCTGAAAATGGTGGTGGAATTTTAAATTCTGCTAAAAAGCTTCAAGCCATGTCGGAAAATGATTTGTATGAACAAGCCTCCAAAAGGGTGGCGCTCATGATGGCTCATGGAACTACAACCATTGAAATTAAAAGTGGGTATGGACTCACCGTTGAGGCCGAAATTAAAATTTTAAGGGTTGTGAAAAGGCTGAAAGAAAACTTTAAATGTACCATTAAATCTACGTTCTTAGGGGCACATGCGTTCCCAACAGAATATAAAAATAACCAACAAGGATATATCGATTTGGTGCTAAATGAAATGTTACCCATTGTAATTGCCGAGAAATTGGCGGACCACATTGATGTATTTTGTGACAAAGGATTTTTTAGCGTGGAACAAACGTCTGTAATTTTGACTGCGGCAGCTGAAAAAGGCATTCCTGCTAAGATTCATGCCAATGAATTGGGACTCACGGGTGGGGTTCAAATCGCCGTGGAACATAGAGCTTGGAGTGCCGATCACCTCGAACACTGTGAAGAAAATGAAATCGCCGCTTTGCAAAAAGGATTTTCTCAAAATTATGGAGGGACAATGCCTGTTGCTTTGCCGGGAACGTCCTACTTTTTAGGGATTCCGTATGCTCCAATTCGCAATTTAATTGGAAATGGTCTGCCCGTTGCTTTAGCCACCGATTTTAATCCTGGTTCAAGTCCTATTTGTTCCATTCAAACAATCTGGGCACTGGCATGCACACAAATGAAAATGATGCCTGTAGAGGCCTTTCACGCCGTTACATGCAATGCCGCACGCGCTTTGCGGTTGGAAGGGGAAGTTGGGAGCTTGGCAGTTGGCATGCGGGCCGATTTTTTCACTACAAAAACAGTAGATGCCGTGAAAGGAATTCCTTACTTCTTTGGTCAGAACCACGTTGATTCTGTTTTTGTTGGGGGAGATCGGGTATAAACTTTATTATCTCGAGGGAATTTTGTAATTTTGAAGTATTCTAAATAACAAAATTTATGCCATATCCAGAAATGTTAGTCGCGCCAATGCGTGCAGAGTTAACCAGTAAAGGGTTTACAGAGTTGAAATCTGCAGAAGAAGTAGAAAATGCAATGAATGGAAACGATGATACCACTTTGGTTGTCATCAATTCTGTGTGTGGTTGTGCTGCAGGAAGTGCACGTCCAGGAATCTTAAAAAGTTTAATTGGCGATAAAAAACCTGCAAAACTTTTGACGGTTTTTGCTGGTCAAGATTTAGATGCAGTTTCGAAAGCGCGTGAGTTCATGTTGCCTTTTCCACCGTCTTCTCCTGCTGTTGCTTTATTTAAAAACGGCCAAGTTGTGCATATGGTTGAGCGTCATATGATTGAAGGAAGAACAGCCGATATGGTTGCCGACAATCTCATGGGGGCTTACCTGCAACATTGTTAATTTTCTCAGTGAATGACTGAGATCAATACAGAATTTCTTGCAAAAGTTGAGGCCATTGCCAAAAAGGTTGGTGAGTTTCAACTTTTGCATTGGAATAAAGTTAAGCAAGACTCAATTGAAGACAAGGGACTCAACCAGCTTGTGAGTTTTGTGGATCAGCAAAGTGAGCAGAAATTGGTTGATTCATTGTCTGAAATTTTACCGGATTCAACGTTTATAGGGGAAGAAAAAGCCCCAAATAATCGAACAATTACAGAATTTACTTGGATCATTGATCCGCTCGATGGCACTACAAACTTTCTTCATGGATTGCCTGTGTTTAGCATTAGCATTGCATTGTTAAATCATGGAACACCCATTTTAGGGGTTGTTTATTGCCCTGCTTTAAATGAATCATTCACTGCCCTAAAAAATCAAGGGTCATATTTAAATGGAGATAGAATTTATGTGGCTCAAAATGAACAACTAAAAGACACTTTAATTGCAACTGGATTTCCCTATTATCAATTTGAAAAAGTGGATCAATATCTGGTTGTGTTAAGTCATTTAATGAAATCAACACATGGTTTGAGACGAATGGGTTCTGCCGCAATTGATTTGGCGTACACAGCTTGTGGACGTTTCGATGCTTTCTTTGAAATGAATTTAAGTCCTTGGGACATAGCCGCAGGAATCCTACTTGTTGAAGAGGCCGGAGGCATAGTGTCTGATTTTTCGAAACAAGGCGAAGTGATTTTTAAAAATGAAATTGTAGCTTCTAGTGAAGCGATCTATGGAGATTTTCTGCAAGAACTCCAAATTTTAGTTAGAAATTAAAGATTTACTGATGTATTTTTTGTTGTGTGTCTAAAATCCTTGGACTTCTAAGGAATAGGCCTTATTTTGCAATACCATGCCTTGGATTTTAGCCATATTAAAAGGAATTGGAAGCGGTTTGCTTCTTGGGCTACTTAGTTTTGGGCCTTCATTTTTTGCTTTAATTAAAGTGGGAATTCAAGGTGGAAAAATGGCAGGTTTACTCATGGCTTTGGGTATATTTTTAAGCGATTTATTGGTTGCTTTGGCTTGCTTTTTTGGTCTTTCTGGATTTTTTACAATGCCTGAGTTTCAAATTGGATTTGCAGGATTCGCTGCGTTTGGAATTATTTTCATCGGTGTGAAAGGTATTGCAGTTGGGTATAAGAAATTTATCAAAAACCTTCAATCCCCCATAGAAAAAAATACCAATTTACTAAAAGGATTTGTGATGAACCTGCTCAATCCTTTTGTGATATTACTTTGGGTTACCTTAACTGGAGCAATGAGCGTTGGACACGACGATTCGGTTGAAGGGAGGTATACAATTTTGGTGCAAATTGTTTCGACCTTAGTCACAGTATTTTCACTTGACATGGGTAAGGTATATTTGAGCGATTATTTGGGAAAAAAATTAAGCCACAGAATGTACTTTTTCGTGAACCGTTATTTTGGAATTATTTTAACTGGATTGGGTGCATATTACCTGTATAATTTTATAAAACTCATTTTTGAATTAACCATTTCGCATTACAAGTAAGTGGATTTAGTGGGTCAACATATCAATTTAATCTTGAACATTGTGTTGGCCATGATTATGCTTGGTTTGGGTATTAGTTTACGGAAAGAAGATTTTAAACAATTGTTTGATCAGCCGAAACCATTGGCCATTGGATTGTCGGCTCAAATGTTGTTGTTGCCTTTAATCGCATTTTTACTCGTTTATAAATCCAATTTAGCTCCTGAACTTAAAGTGGGGGCCATGATTCTATCGGTTTGTCCTGGAGGAATAACTTCAAATTTGGTGAGTTATTTTGTGAAAGGAAATGTTGCGCTGGCTGTGTCGTTAACGGTTTCAAATGCTTTTTTATCGTTGTTTTCAATTCCAATAATGATCAATGTTTTCATTGGGTATTTCATGAAGGGAAGCGATATTCAAAATGAAGTTCATTTGCCATTTTTGAGCACAATGATTGAAATCTTTGCCATTACAATTGTTCCAGCTGGCATTGGCATGTTGCTAAGGTATAGACTAGGAAAGCGAATTTTAGAATTTCAAAAGGTCATTCATATATTACTCCCACTGCTGTTGTTATTGGTGTTTACATTTAAATTTTTGGCAGGCACTCAATCGGGTGGGGCATCAGTGACTAGAATGGATATTGTTCAATTGACCCCAATTGTAATAGGGTTGAATGTTTTAAGTATGTTTTTCGGCTATTTAATTGGCACGCCGTTTGGGTTATCATTTAAGAATAGGATTACCATTTCGGTTGAAGTGGGATTGCACAATACCGCGTTGGCATTGTTAATTGCCAGTCAGAAATTGGGAGTTAGCGCAATGGAGAAGCCTGCATTGGTGTATGCATTGTTTTCATTTTTTGTAACCTTTTTTGTGGCCTGGGTGCTTATGCGATTAAGGCTTTATCGTTTGAAAAAACGAGGTTAAATCTTCAATAATTTCTTGAGGGACAAGGGTTTGTAGTAACTCTTCGGTGTTGTAGTTTGTTAAGTCAACGTTCCACAATAAATCTCTTATTTGAGTTGCACTGATGTCGAGCAACGGTGCATCGAACCATTTTGCATTAAAAGGAATTGGTTCTTGTGGTTTCGGGTAACCGGGTCTAGGATAAACGTTTAAAGGACACATTTTAGCCAATTCTTCGGCGTGTTGCCAGCTGTGAAAGCCATGTAAATTGTCGGCCCCCATGATGATTTCGAATTGATGTTGTGGAAATTGCTGGTATAGGTGGGTGACTGTTTTATAGGTATAAGATGGTTTTGATAAAGTGAATTCGACATCACAACATTTCATTTTATTTTGGTGTTGTAATGCCAATTGAACCCATTTTAAGCGTATGTTAGCAGGTATCAGCGTTTCCTCACTTTTGTGAGGATTTAAAGGTGATGGAACAAACCAAACTTCATCGAAATTGGCTTTTTCCCAAATGAGAATTGCGACTTGGATATGCCCAATGTGAATTGGGTTAAATGATCCAAAATAAAGTCCAATTCTAGCCATTATTGATTTAGAAAGTTGTTGACAAGGTTTTCACAATTGACAAATGTTTCTTCAAGAATATCGTTTACAACCACAACATCATATTGGTTTTCAAAGCTCAATTCAAAGTTTGCTTTTGCTAGTCGCTCTTGCAATTGATGTTCAACTTCAGTACTTCTTTTGGTAAGGCGTTCCAATAGGATTTCAACGCTTGGTGGTCTAAGAAATACAGCAAGTGCTTGCTCTCCGAATTGGCGTTTTAAAGCCAAGCCACCTTTTACATCAACATCAAAAACCACGGCTTTTCCTTCAGCCCAAATTTTTTGAACTTCACTCCAAAGTGTTCCGTATAGAATGCCTGCGTAAACTTCCTCGTACTCTAAAAATTCATTATTTTGAATTTTATTTTGAAAATTTTCGAGCTGTAAGAAATGGTATTCGCGTCCAGAAACTTCTCCGGGTCTGGGGCTTCTGGTCGTTGCGCTTACAGAAAATGCAAGTTTAGAGGACATCACTTCTAAAAGATGTTTAACCACTGTGGTTTTACCAGATCCGGAAGGGGCAGAAAAAATAATGAGCTTGTTCAAAACGGCATTTTCAAAATTTCATGAATACAAAGGTCGTTTTTTCAAACTATAATTTCATCATTTCGAGAGAATAAAGCAATATAAATGACTACTTTTAATTTGCATAAAGCGCAAAAAAAAGGAGCTCCATTTTGAAGCTCCTTTTTTTAACTATTTAAAAAATAGAAGTGAAATTATTTTTGAAGGATGATTTTGTGCGTTTGTTTCATTTCGTTTTGGATGAAATACATTCCAGCTGGAAGTGATGAAATATCTAATTTATTGGTGTTGTTAGCTTTCATCATTACTTGTCCCAAACCATTAAAAATGGTAAAGTTTCCAAATTTAGTGGTATTGATTAATCCTTGTGATGGATTTGGATAAGCACTAAAGCTATTAGACGCATTTTGAAGTTCATCTACTGCAGAAGGAACATTGTTGGTTACCTCAAATAAGGATATAGTTCCGCTGATTTCGTTCGAAACAATAATCATTGGTTTGCCAGTAGGACTGTGACTTGGTTGGATATAAATGATGCCTTCAGGACCGTTATCTCCTCCAAAAGCAGTTGCATTACGTGTGTTTTTATAATCAACATAAATTGGCGTTGATGGATTTGTAACGTCATAAACCATTACACCACCAATTCGTTCTAAAGTAATGAATGCATATGTTTTGTCGCCAATTGTTGATACTGTAACACCCTCTGGTTCTGGTCCTTTAGATCTACTTCTTGCTTTTAAAGTATTTGATGCTTCATTGTCTGCATTGAATAGTTTGCCAAAAGTTGTGTTTTGTGAGGTAATTAATTCAAATGCGTCACCGCTATTGAATACCATAGAGTTGTTTGTTAAATCATAGATTGAAAAAGAACGTGGGCCAACCATGTAAAGTTCATCATAATCGCCATCGCCATCATTATCGCCATGTAAGTTGGTAATTCTGAGTCTACCCAATGAATGGTCTTCTTTTAGCATCTTGCGATTCGGGAAACTACTTGAATCAAGTGTAACAGCACTTACTGTTGTTCTTTCGTTCAAAGGAGTATATTCTTTTTCATCTCCTTCGTTCGCCGTAACCAAATAATTTTTGTTGTTCACAGAGTAATTTGCAATTTGGTCAGGAGTTGTAAACGCTTTAACATTCCAATTAGAAATTAAAACAGAACCACTTTTATCACTTGCATCGAAACCGCTACCAAATGTTTTAAATTCTTTGGTTCCAAGGGCCCAAATATTTGTTGCTTTCTTCGTTGTGAAATCAATAACAGCGATCGCGTTGTTTTCTTGAAGTGAAACCCATCCAGTTTTATTGTCGGCCGAAATGGTAACATATTCTGGTTCAAAGTCTTGTGACAATGTGCTTGCTTTAAATAATTTGCGAACCCCAGATGCCAATAATGTACTTTCATTTGAATTAAAACTTTTGAAATCAATCACAGTTACATTCGATTGTGTTAAATTTTGCGCACCATTAGAAATATCAATCATGGTCACTGAACCTTCTGGATCATTGGAGTAACTTAAATTAGGTTGCCCTTCATCGGCGGTTACTACGAATTTTCCATTCGGGCTAAATCCAACGTGATCAGGTAATGCACCAACAGTAACTTTGCTGACGAAATCACCGTTTGTATTGAAAAATATTACTTTACCCGGATTTTGCTCAATTGAATCAGGTGATGAAACCGCTACAAGTCCGTTTTTAATTGCAATACTGGTGATGCCACCGTAAGGTGCCATGTCTATTGATTTAATCAACTGAATACTCAAAGGATTAGAAATGTCGGCAATATCCATTCTTTTTTGAATTGCGCTTGTCATAAACAATCTTTTTGATGCAGAGTCGTATGCTGAAATTTCGCAAGTGCTCCCTGCAGCTGGATTTGGATCATAACTATTAAGATAGTTTAATTCAATAGATTTGCTTGGTATTGGAGCCAATCTGTCGTTATCTTTAATGTAAACTGTAAAGAAATCATTTCCGGTAACCGTAAAGCCATTGATGTTCTTTATTCCAATAACAAAGTATTCATCTTGCTCCGCTTCGGTATCGTCGGTGATATTCAATGTTACGGTAATTTTCGATGTTGTTTCATCGAAATTATATGAACTGCTCGATAAGTTAATATCATTTGAAGATGCTGTATTCCAAGAGTTTGGCATTGCGTCTATGGTAAAAGAACCCGAGCTTGGGAATTTCACCGACAAATTAACTGAGATTGTTTTTGTTCCTTCGGTTACAGTTACAAAACGTGTATCGAAGGTGATTGATGTGTTAAAATTGAAATTATAAATAAATGGCGTGAACAATTTGCGATTTTCCTTATCTGTAACATTTGAAACAGTTAATGAATAAGCGGTGTTGTTCTGAAATGCCGTGCTATAATTTAATGTAACTGAATCGGCTAAAGATCCATTTTTAGTTACACTAATTGAATTCAAACCTGAAATTCCTGTATAAGACGAAAGGCTAGTTACACTTGCAGAGTCCATGTCCCTACTGAAAATCACACGAATTGATTTCGCTGACAATACTTCAGCTTTTACAACGGTTGGAGATCCTGGGAAAATCCAATTAGGGAAGGTTTGTGCTGCAGTTCCTGAAGCCGATCCATTCCAATTTGCTGTGTCGTGAATCAGTAATTTCAATTGCGCTACAGTGCCTGTAGTTGGTCCGGTATAATAAGCATTTGCTGTATTTCCAGACACATTTCCTTTTGTTCCTGAATGTTGAATTGCATTCACGGCATTGCTCAGTGTACTTGGCAACATTGAAGTGCTACCAGAGCAAAGCGTATTCGAAGTTAACCAATTGTTCGAGCTAAATGCTGTAATGTAATTAGGGTTTGTGTTTGTACCCGTGTAAACAATCACCTGATCGCCACCGCTGCTTAATCCAAATTTAGCTCCTGTTACGGTTCCAATGTTGGTAGAAGGTAAATCGTTCTTAATTTGAACAATACTACCTGCAGCTACACCCGTAGATGGTGCAATCCATGTTAATCCACCAGAACATTGCGCTAGAGAATTTGTAGTGAATTTTGCATCTGTAAATTGAATTCTTGTAAATGGTAAAATGTCTACAAAAGTTACAAAATCAAATTCGTCATCGGTTGTTAACGCATTCATTCTGTAGGCAATGACTGAAATATCGGCAGGTTTAAAAGCCGTTTGTTCAGGTAACGTTTTGAAGTTTACTGATAAATTTGTTGTGATTTTATTGCCAATGCTATCTGCTAATTTGCCTGAAATGATTCCAAACGTGTAAGCTGTGTTTTTCGATAATTCTATTGTTGGTGTAAGTGTGATGACGTTATTAGAAACAGATGCATCGAAACTTACATTGGTACCTGTTGCCAAACGTAGAAATACACAAGTATCAATATTTGTTTGATTTAACGCTACCGAACCTGGCAAAAATGCTTTTTCAGAGAACGAAATTTTCAATGATGCGTTTGAAAAAACTGCGGTATCATTATTTTGAGGGACAAATGAAGCTACCGGAGCAGTGGTATCTGCAGCACCTTCAAACGTAATTGAGGTGGTTCCGTCTGAAGCTGTAGTTGAAGTCACAGTATGTGTACGAGCCGTTTTAAAACTATTTGATACGGTATTGAACTTTCCTGTTGCAACAATGTAATTGGCGCCTGGATCACCTGTAAAATAAGACGTTGAACTTAATTTACCACCATTGTACAAGTCGTTCACTGGCAATTGATACCCTGCAGCACCTGCAGCATTGATTGCGGTACCAAAAGCTGTTCCGTAAAAAATTGCATCTACTGGAACTGAAGTTGAGTCAATCGTAGAAACACTTTTCGCAAAAACTGCAACAGCGTCTGCGCTAGTTCCACCATTTCCAAAAACACCGGAGCTATTGATGTTTCCGATACCACCATCGCCGGCGGTTGTCATGTTGTTGATGGTTTTTATTTTTAAACCGTTAATTTTCATACATGAACCACCAACATAAACAATGTCACCAGATTTTACTGATCCAGAGTTTATTTCGAAGGCATATGTTATGGCTTTTCCCTCTTTCCAACCGCGCACAGTGGCGGTGCCATTGTTTGCAACAATAACCGTGTAAGGTGTGTTGCTAAAATTTATGGCAGTTGTGGCAACCAATTCTACAAATTCTTTGCAAGAATCTGTTCCAGTGGGATTTACAAAAACTTCTGAGATAACCAGCCCAGGGTTTTGTGCCGTTAATTTACCTTGAGCTAGGAGTCCTAGGCAAAGGATTAAGAGTAACTTTAAATGTTTTTTCATTTGCTTTTGATATCAATGCAAAATGAACGATTCGATTTAAAGAAGCCTTAACCTTTGTGTTAACTTAACAATATTAAAAGCTTAAAATAAAGCGCTGATGTAACTTAAGTGTGATGTAAGTGTTAAATAAACTCAAACATTTCTTCGCTCGGTTTGCGAACTTTGGCGGCATTTGCCAATTTGTCGTTTTCTGGATCGCGGTGACCCACAGCAAGAATCACTGCGCTTGTTAATCCCAGTGCTTTTAGGCCTAAAACTGTGTCAAGTCCCTCATGATTAAAACCTTCCATTGGCGTTGTATCTACTTTTAACATTGCCGCTGTTGCCATGGCAATTCCAAGGGCAATGTAACATTGGCGTGAAGCCCACTCGGCCGTTTGGATTTCGTCTTTACTTGAAGTAAATCCTTCGATACTCTTTTTGAAACCACTTAATGATTCAATTGGAACCTGGCGGGTTGCGGCAATATTGTTTAAGTAACTTTCTATATAATTTTGGTTCACATGGTTGAAAGCGGCAAAAATGAGTAAGTGAGAAGCGTCTGTAATTTGTGTCTGATTGTATGCAATTGGCAGCATTTGCGCTCTCAATTCGGCATTGTTTCCA
Source organism: Chitinophaga pinensis (assembly GCA_945865625.1). Classification (GTDB taxonomy): domain Bacteria; phylum Bacteroidota; class Bacteroidia; order NS11-12g; family UBA955; genus VMCP01. The sequence goes on along the minus strand of CAMBFD010000008.1, from coordinate 19,274 downwards.
ACCACAAATACTTTGAAAGATTGAAGTCCTAATGAAGTTGGCGACAAACGAATAGACTCTAAAATGGTGTCTAAATGATCATCTTGAATTTGTTGTCCGGTGTATTTTTTGGTGGCATAACGCCATTTTAAGTGTTGGATAGCTTCCATGTTACAAAGATAAACAAACCATTTACCGAGAAGTTTTTTTGGTGAGTTTAAATTCGATGAATTCATTTTTTTGAGGGACAATAAGCTCTGAGAGTGAAAAATAAGTGAAGCAATGTTGTTTTTTGCGAAAATTGCAAATCTTTTTTCCGTTTTTATGATTATTCCGTAATCGATTTATTAAAAAATTGTAATAAATTGCAAAAAACAAATTAAGAAAAATATGAAAAAGAAAAATTTAATGATCGTGGCAATGTTAACATTTATGATCAGTTCAAGTGTTAAATTAAATGCTCAATTTGAAGCAGGAAGAAAAATGATTGGATTAAACATGTCTTATAACTCAGAGGAAGATGTTTCTGTTGGTTCCACTTCGAACAACACTAGAAAAAGTACAAATATGCAATTAAGTCCTCAGTTTAATTATTTTTTCAACAACAATATTTCTTTGGGTATTGGAATTGCAATTTTGAATTCTTCAATTGAAGATGAATCTGCTTGGGGTGGAAAATCAAAAACAACAACCTCAGGTTTTGGTTTGATGGTTGGTTCAAGAATCTATGCAAACAATGACCATAAGTTAAGGTTTTATGCAAATCCTCAAATTGGGCTCATGTCGATTTCGGGTGAAAAAGAAGATTTGTCAAGCACACCAGGTCCAAAACAAACCATGAAATCAACGAATATGGGTTTGATGGTTGGTGGCGGATTCACTTACATGTTGAGTAAAAATTGGGGATTGGATTTGGGAATTGGAAATTTGGCCGCAGTAACATCTTCAAGTATGGAGGTTAAAACTGAGGGTATCGCAGACCCGGATACGCAAAAGTCTCTTGATTTTACACTTACTCCTTTGGATTTAGGAACCTTCACTTTTGGAATCAACTATTTCTTTTAAAATAAATATATTCAATCCATATGAATTTAAAAGAGTGGTTTATGCCACTCTTTTTTTGTGGTGGATAATTTATTAGTTGAATATTATAGATTAATTTAATTAATTCGAATTAAATATATAATGTTGTAAAATGAGGTTTAATAAAGTAAAAGAACAATTAGTTCTATTGTTATTGTTGTGCTTAACAACAAAAGCATCATCGCAATTTGAAGTAGGTCGTAAATTAATAGGGCTTACAATTCAAAATACTTATAATGAAGAGTTTAAATATACAGGACTATATTCAACAAAGACAACAATTGATAAGAGTAATCTATTTGCCATTGGTGGAGGATATTTTGTTAGAAATAATTTAAGTTTAGATTTGTCTTTAATTTCATATAGCGCTGAAAATGAAATTATTGAACCTGGTGATATTCAAAGAATTAATTTATCTGGAATTGGATTTTATTTAGGCTCAAGAGTGTATGCACAAAGTGAAAATCGATTCAGATTTTTTGCAAATCCTGGATTTAGCTTTCTTCCTAATTCTGGAAAATTCTCACAATATAGCAATGGCAATTTATCAAGTTCGGGCAAAATTGAGAGTTTAGCATTGGTTTTAGGTGTTGGAGGTGGTTTTACGTATATGGTCAATAAGCATTTTGGTCTAGATATTTCAATTGGAAATTTGGGTGGATACAACTACAGCTTAAATAAATTAACTCAAGACGGTGAAGTTATATTTCAAACTCAGAAGTCCGGATTCGAAATCAATCCCATTACTGCAGGTTCCTTCACTTTTGGAATCAACTATTTCTTTTAAAGAAAGCAGATATGATATTTTATAAGAGTGGTTTATGCCACTCTTTTTTTGTGGTTTGTAACTTTTCAGATTGATTTTGCGTCTAACCATGAATGGTATGACCATGAAATGTGTGAAACGTTAACCTATTTAAGTCGACGGAAACTTCTGTGAATAAAAAGCGTAGAGTTGTTATGAAAATAGCGACTCTATTTTTTTTACAATAAATGATAGGTTACTTTCGTTATGAAATTATATGCGAAAGCTTTTCCCTTTAATATTGATCTTGATTTCATTGAATTGCACTTCTTGCGGCATTCAAAATTATTATGAAGTGAAAGGGCTAGATGCCGATATTTTGGCTGAGAAGAAAAAGTCGCTCAGCATCATCAAAAAATGGCATCAAGAAAATAATAAGAATAAAGTTATTAGTGATAGTCTTGCTTATTATAAGCGTTTGTTAAATCCTAAATTATAAAATCATGGGTAAATATTTTGGTTTGGTTATATTGATTTTAACAGGTTGCGTGAGCCAGGAAATGGTGACGCAAAAGCGAAATGAATTGGAGCAGTTGAAGGATCAAAATTCAACCTTGAAAAATGAGGTTGCTAATTTTAAGAAACAGCATAAGTTATTGAGGGATTCGTTGGGTCAGGCAAAGCAACTCTTGATGGTGAAAGTGGCAAACGATAAAAGCAAAGTGCCTTATTTGAAATTTAAAGCAGATTCACTCGTAATCGCGAAATGCGTGTTTGCCACAGATATAGAAAAAGACGTTTATAACTACTTGAATTTTGCCAGAACTAGGCCAAAGGAATTCTGTGAGAAGTTTGTGATTCCCAATTGGGATAAGAATAATTCTTATGAAAACAGTTTGGTTGAAAAAATGATGTCGCTAAAACCAATGGGTACATTGTTGCCAGATAGAAAGTTATATGCATCTGCCGATTGCCACGCAATTGTATCTGGGGAGTTGGGTTTTGTTGGACATACCAGGAGTGTGAATCGGAAAACCAAGAAAAAGTGCGATTCGTATTTCATGGGAGAGTGTATTTCCTATGGTTGTGGAAGTGGGCTTTCAATTGTTTTACAGCTCCTGATCGACGATGGTGTGCCGAGTTTAGGTCACCGTTATATTTGTCTTTCTGAGGGATATATCGAGGTGGGAATATCAATAAGAAAGCACGCCAAATACGGGGTGAATTGTGTGTTGGATTTTATGTGAGGTGTTAAGCATACGCGTTGAATTGCAATATTTGATTGAATTTTGTATATTTGCACCCTCAAATCGGGCCTATAGCTCATTCGGTTAGAGCAACTGACTCATAATCAGTAGGTGCTTGGTTCGATTCCAAGTGGGCCCACAGAAAGCCTCTCAGCAATGAGGGGCTTTTTTATTGACTTTACCAGTGTTTTCAATGGTTAATGAAGTAGAACATTAGGCAAATTTGTAAAAAAAGTGCTTTTTCAAATTTAACCTAAAATGTTATAATTTCCCAAATTATACCCCAAAAATCACCTTTCAGTTCGCAGTTCAGTTCGCACTTTGGGACCTAATTCTACCAAAATTTCCAACCCTCACCATCATTTCCTATACAAATGACTGTGGGGGTAGTCTAATTGACACCCCCTATCTCTCTAGGGGAAACCGACCACTCCCCTACATTGTAACATTTCGAGTTAATATAGATATACAGTTAAATTGGATTTCATAACCTAACTGATTAGTCCTACTAAATTGGTTTCCTTTTTTCTTTCTGCTACTGCTAACATAAAAAATTATGAAAATCACACAAGCACAACGAAAGAGAGCCAAAATCAAACTGGCCATTCAAGGTTGCAGTGGTAGCGGGAAGACCTATTCTTCTTTACTACTTGCAAAAGGACTCACAAATCAATGGAGTGACATCTGCGTCATCGACACAGAGAGCCATTCTGCTGACCTCTACGCCCATTTGGGGAACTACAATGTTCTTTCCATTGGTAAGCCATTTACGCCTGAGAGCTACATTCAAGCGATTGAACTATGCGAACAATCTGGTGTGAAGGTTATTGTTATCGATTCACTGTCTCATGAATGGGATGGCGAAGGTGGAATTCTGGAAATCCATGCAGGGATGGTAGGCAACTCCTTTACCAATTGGAGCAAAGTAACCCCTAGACACAATTCCCTTGTTCAGAAGATTCTTCAGAGCGATTGTCACATCATTGTTACCTTTAGAACCAAACAAGACTATGTACTAAGCGACAAAAACGGTAAAATGACTCCCGAGAAAGTGGGTTTGAAGTCTGTCACCAAAGATGGGATGGATTACGAGTTCACAATTGTTATGGATGTTGACATCAATCACAACGCCACATGCTCAAAAGACCGCACTCAACTATTCTCAGCCAGCATTCCGTTCAAAATCACCGAGCAAACAGGTGAAAAGATTGTGGAATGGTGTAATGGAGTCAGAATCCAATCTACCGAGGTAGCTGAAAGAATCGAAAGAGAGCCTAGGTTTGAAGTTACCGCTCCTTCAGTAGAGGAAATGGTTGCAGAAGTCAAACACCTAGAAGAACTGGTGGTACTGTGGGGTAAAATAGACCACTCCCAAGAAAACTACGATGTGTTTTTGAAGCGTAAAAACGAACTACAGAAAGAAGGGAGGTATACCAATGGACAATCATAACAATCCCTTTAGCGACTTGGCTATTGAGAGCGATTTACAGACCATTTCAGCCCCTGTATTCATTGAAGCGAACACTTTGCCTGTTTCGATGAATGAGTTGCTCTACGGGTGTACAATTCCTGTTTTTGCCAAGGACAACGAAGCTGCTATCTCACATCATGAGTTCATTGAAGCAGTTTTGGACGGAGTAAGCGCCTTCTATCATTCCAACGATCCTGTAATCCGTGTTTCTCACCCTGTTAAGGGAAGAATACCTGAAGCACGTCATAAAAAAGCCAGTGATCTGGAATCCCATGAAGAGACTTTGTACTACGAGCGAATGATGTTTGCCATCGAAATACCTTCGGTTAAAAGAATGATTGGCGATGACGAACTCACGCTTACCATTGGAGGGGTGAAAAGCTACCACCTAGAAAATCTTCATTCGAAGAAAAGCTTGGAGAAGTTCAAACTGTTCATTGGGTTTAAAAACCGAGTGTGCTGTAACCTATGTGTGTGGACAGATGGGATTGTTGACGATCTCAGAGTGTTCAGTGTGGATGAAATCACCCAAAGGACTAAGCAAATGATTCGGGAGTTTGAACCTCAAGCGACATTAGACCAATTTGAATGCTGGCAAAACATCAATCTAACCGAACAACAGTTTGCTGAGTTCATTGGACGCTGCAGAATGTACTTGTACATGCCAAAAGAGGAGAAAGCGCTACTACCTAAGCTCGAGTTTGGGGATTCCCAAATCAATCAAGTGGTTGAAGGGTACTACAACGATCCAAACTTCAGTAGAACTGATGGTGAAATCAATCTTTGGAGGCTTTACAACCTCTTCACGGGAGCAAATAAGAGCTCCTACATCGATCGTTTGTTGGACAGGGGTGTAAATGCTTCATCCTTGCTTCAAACGTTTTGCTGATTCCTTAAGTTTCCCTAAGTGTAGAATTATCCCATGGCTTATGCTGTGGGATTTTTCTCTTCTCTAGCGTATGAACGAAAACCAACTACTCAAACTACGTGAACTTTCCATTGGTTACTCACCCAAAGAAACACCGCTACCGCAAATCAGAAATTCTTCTGATGCCTACCGACTACTCAAAGAGCTATTTGAGCCCAATTCCTTGGGTTTGAACGAACAATTTGTCGTTCTATTCATGAATAGAGCCAACAGGGTGATTGGGGGCTTAAAAGCGTTCAAAGGTGGCATTTCAGCTACTGTGGTAGATCATCGCATCATCTTCGCAACCGCTCTCAAAGTTCTTGCTTCAGGAATCGTGATTGCACACAATCATCCCAGTGGCAATCTAGAAGCTTCGGATGAGGATTTGAAGCTTACGAAAAAGATCAAAGAAGCAGGCGAGCTATTGGACATCCGATTGATTGACCATCTCATCCTAGGGATAAAGGATGATTACTCCAGTTTTACAGAAAAGGGCTGGTTATAATACCAGCCCTCTTTATTTGAATGAAGAATTAAGATGCACCGAGTTAGTAACAATCAGCAGCATCAAGAAAATACTATCAATATGGCCAAACAACCTTGAATTCTATGTTGTAGAAACGCTGATTATGTTTTAAACCATTAAAGCCTTCGCCATTTTTTAAATAGGAAACAAATTTTCCATTTTCACGTTTCAACTCATAAGTACCTTTCGCAATGTTAATGTTTGGTGAAGAGGACATAGTACCCCATCTCATTCCACATGTAATAAATCCAGGATCTCCAAAACCAGTTGAATCAACCTGATACGAACCTACTTTAATCTCATTTTTTTGATGGCTAATAGTTATAATGGTATCTGAAGAACCTGTTCCCCACCAAGTCAACGTTGAATCGAAGGCTGTCCCATTAACCCTTAAAACGCTAGGTTTTGCACAAACAAATTTTACTCCATTTACAAGAATATAAGGCTTTACATTGGCAGAGTTATCGACAGGAGGAGTTACAGGGTCTTTTTCACAAGACTGAAGAAAGAAGAGTCCGCAAACTGCGGCAAGAAGAGAGAAACGGAAAATTGTACTTTTTTTCATATTGAGTTTGTTGTGTTATGCTATACAATGCGTTATGAACGTTCAATTATAGTAAAAACTAATGATTTTGCAAAACAATGCAATTGATTGCTAAGTAGAGGGTCTGGATAGTGATTACACGAGTTTTGCGGAAAAGGGCTGGCTTTGAAAAGATACTCCACTCAGTAATGGGTGGGGTTTTTCTTTTAATATAATATATACCTTTTGGCTATGTTAAAATTATTTAACGACCTAAATTTTAATTTTCAGCAAATGCTATTATTAGCTAGATTTCTCATTTTAGCTTGTATGTCCCTATTCCAACTCTGACAAAGTATTCAGTATATTTACCATTTCCAACTGCGTGCTTTGAAATAAAACTTGGACTTTTACTGAGAAATGTGAAATCAGTGGCTTTAAATGGTTCTTTTACCAGTCCATTTTTTATTACATCTCTGATTTGTTGAACTAAATTCTTTTGCCTCATTGGGTTGATATTTAATTGAATTTGTTGTTTCGGTTGAAGATATAAATTGCTGTTTTCAAATCAAATTGATTGCTAAAAGGATATTTCGTAATATCATTTATTATTTTTCAACAGATATGAATTCAAGGATCTTTTTGTAGCTATCATTTGAAAGTTCAATCCAAGCACTATGGCGCCAATTGCTACCATTTTTTGAATCGATTTGTGCAATAATAGTTTGAGGTTCATCCTCGCTGTAGAGCCTGAATGTAAATGTACCATCTCCCGCATATGCATCTAAATTATTCCATTCTGCAGAGATTGTTTTAGTATTATTCGGACCATCTGTTGTTATTTTGAAATTCTGCAGTGTACCTTCTTCTTGGGCTTCTTCAATTCCCGATGACACAAAATAACGATATTTTACTACTACATTCACTGTAGTATTGTTTGGTATAATTGCCATTACAGACTCGCCTTTAACCAGGCCAGTGACACTAGTTCCACGATTAAAATCTTTACCAGTAATTCTGATGATGGAATTAATAAGTTCAATTGACTCAGTGTTTGGAGATTTATGAATAACAGATTGATTTAGTTTAAGTCGTTGATTTTGAATCGTATTTTTTGTTTTCTTCAAACCTCTTACTGCAAAACCAAATGATTTCTCACATATGGTCTTACCACCTATGTCATTCGAACAATATCCGATTCCTAAGGAAACTAAATCTGTTCCTTCTAATGTTGATGTCCACCAAAAGGAACACGGCCCTTCGTTACCGATGGCACCATGATTATAAACGAATCCCCCTTCTTTGGCATTAAACGCAGAATTGTTATTCCCCTTAATTTCAACTTCCATCAATCCCCCAAGTTTTTCATCAAATTGGGTACAATGATAGGTGTATACTGCCATTGATTTTTCTGCGGGGACACCACAATCGCCAACTCCGCCAAGATTTTCAAGTAGTTCTTGAAAGTCATCGTATTCGGGTAAAGCAAACCCTTCAGGTAAAATACCTCGTGAATCTGCTATTGCAAATCCGTTATATATGAATGTACCATTATGAAGTATTCTAAAACACCCTGTTTGATTTTTGCCGTATTGCTCCCATTCCTCTGGCAATTTTGCTTCAAAAATAGGATCTCCATTATTATATTTTGACGTTTTTAAATCTTCTGTCAACCATTCTTGATTCCCTATCTTAACAGTTTCTAAACCATCATTTGCACATTTGGCAAAATTTAAAAAAATAAACAAACCTAAAAATAAAACTTTGTAAAAGAAATTCATTTTGTAATATTTTATTTAGTTAGTGTTTGGTATACTATTCCGACAGATACGAATTTAATATTTTAGTTCATGAGTTCAAACAATAAGTGCAAAAATTTTTTATCTTTGAAATATGGGTGTAAAAACAACAACTAAACTAAAAGGTATTTTCTTATTGTTAACAATATCAACAATACTTAGCGCTTGTGGGCCTTCTGCTTGTGATTGTTCAAAACTTGCAGAAAAAGTTGGAGTATATAATGGTGGATTATGGCTTTTAAATACGACACCGTCTCAGAAAGTAAAGCTTCAGAGATGTGCTGAAAAATATGATGGACTAAATAATGCGAGACTAAAATGTCGCAACTAAATAAAGATAGAATTCATCAGATACTCTATTTTTTTTGGTGATTTATTTCATTAAGTCATATTCCATCTAAGTGTCAAACTTCTATAATTTGGAGATTTAATTGTTTTTTTATGGCGATTTAAAATTAATGATAATTAAATTTAAAATCATTTGTCATACCCATCAATCATGAAAAAAATAAAATTATTAATTTTATCAATTTTCACCGTGGTGAGCACGGTGTATTCTCAAAATGCTCAACCTGAATATTTTCGAAATGCTTGGGAATTTGGAAAGTTAAAAGGAAAAGTGAAATCTTACACGGAATCAAATTTTGACGTAGATGGCATGTTATTAAGGCGTATGACTAATAATTTCGACAACACAGGCAATCTGATTGAAGAGTATTTCTATAATAAAAATGACATATTGCAAAGTCGCAAAATTTACATATACGATACCAGCGATAAAATAATTGAACGGAAAAAGTTCAACGCAGATGGCAAGTTATTACATCGTAAGACTGGCAAATTTGACAATAAGGGCCATATTGTTGAATTTAGAAATTCCAATTCTAATGCTGCCAATATTTTAGAAATACAGTTTACTTGTGTTAACACCTATAATGATAGTGATAAAATAATTGAACAAACCCGTTACAATTCTGATGGTAGAAAAAGAAGTCATTCCACTTACAAATACGACATTAACAATAATGAACTTGAAAGTTGCGAATACGATGCTAAAGGAGTTTGTTCGAGTAAAAATATCTATCTATATAAAGATAAGTCCATTGAATTTGCATATTTCTACTATAACGGTAAATTGAGCAGTACTTTTAAATATGATGTTCAGGGGAATCTAATTGAACTCATTGTTTTCAATGAAGACAATACAATTAAATTCACAGATTCGTATAAATATAACGATATGGGTAGTTTAGTAGAAACACATCAGTATGGCCCAGATGGTAGTTTGGTCTCGAAAAACATCTATAAATATGATTATCTAGGCAACAAAATAGAATGCAGCCAATTCGTATCAGAATGTCGAAAAAAATATGACGTTTGGCAATATGAGTACTACGATTAGAAAAAAAATACACTGCACTTAATACGCTTTATCTATAATAGCCCCCCAGTTCTTAAACCAAAATACCAATTTGTTGCTCTTGGTTTCAGTCCAGGATTCAGGGAGTATTATATAATAATCATTAGATGTGGTTTTGATTTTCATTTCCTAACAAAACCAGCATTACGGCTGCCTACAATACGATTAAGTTCTTTTTCATCTTCTTTTGTATAAGGACCATTCAACTTGCCTCGTTTTAGTTCTGCTATTACTTCGCTACGTTTCTTTCCTTTTGAAGGGTGCACCTGATTTATTGAACCTCTAAATTTCGACCTGTTTTTCATTGTCTTGTGCAGTGTTGTAGCTAAACTCGTGCTCTCTGTTGAGGTTGTTACATTTAAGCCACAATTTAACCGATGTTTATTATAGGCAATTACCGTAAAACCTTTACCACAATTTTTACATTTTGTGAATTTCCCATTTTGTCCACGCCATTTTGATTTTGAGAGATTTTTCATTCAATTTAGTTATTAAGCCTATATCGCTATAGCCTTTTTGTATAACATCGGTTGGAAGCTCACAAACGAATCCCTGATGTTTGCAATAGATCCTAATTCCTTTTTGGCGTCTGCTATCTGCATGTACTTTAACTCGAGCAACTCGGTTAATTTGTCCATATCCAACTCTTCTACGCCCTCTTTGACGTACTGACCAAGAACGAAGTTGATAAACTCCTGTTGCTTGTCTGTAAGCCCTGTAATCGTCTCTCTGGCATACTCCGCTCTAATTCCCCTGTCGATCATTTGAGACTCAAAAGCGATGTAAGCAAGCACATCATACAAATCACTGTTCTCTGCGTTAAGAACCTTTTGAAACTCTTGTAACTGTGGTTTAGCAAATCCCCGTTCTTCTAGTTGTAACAAAAGTTTCTTACGGGTATCAGGTGCACTCCATATGGTCCTTAGTTCATCTTCGTTCTTAAATAGAGATGGCAATTGTCCAAACAAGGACTCGAGAAACTCTTTTGCACTAATCTGACTGCCATCAGGACTCCAGAACGTGGTATGCACCATGTTTTGTAACTGCCTTACCTTGCCATCCGCTAAGCGGACTTTAATCATAATCCTTGATTTAGCGTTACATCTGCATTTTGTGTATCCACAAACTTCACAAGGTTCTCCTGGATCATCAACTGAACATACACAAGGTCTCTGACCGCACGAATTACACGGTTGTGGAGGTGTTACTGGCTCTTTTACTTCTGGATCAATAGGTTCACCATCCCAGTCAGGGTCACTGAATAGCTTGTAGGCTTCGTAGTAGTCGTATATGGTAAAGTAATCCTTACCTTCAAATAAACGAGTACCACGACCAATAATCTGCTTGAACTCAATCATCGAGTTCACTCGTCTCATTAGAATGATATTGCGCACTTCTGGAGCATCTACACCCGTACTTAACTTCTGTGAAGTAGTTAGTATAGTAGGAAGCGTTTTCTCGTTGTCCTGAAACTCCCTCAGATAACCTTCTCCCGTATCACCGTCATTGGCAGTTACACGTTGGCAGTAGTTTAAGTTTTTAACTTTAGCGTGCTTGTTGATGAAGTCCCTAACCATGGCAGCGTGATACTGGGTAGCACAAAAGACCAAGGTCTTCTCGTTCTGATTAATTTGCTCCATGAATACCTTGACCAAGTATTCCTCACGTTCTTTGATTTGAATCATTCGATTCATCTCATCTCTGGTGTATTCTCGACCTTCTTCTATTTCTCCTTGCTCTACAACATCGTCTGGGGTGAAGGTGTAGGTATCAGCTGTTGTAGAGATTTGTTTAACCTTGAAAGGAGTCAAGAATCCATCATTGATACCGTCTTTAAGCGAGTAAATATATACAGGCTCACCGAAGTACTTGTAGGTATCAACGTTTTGATCTCTTTTAGGGGTAGCAGTAAGTCCTAGTTGGACAGCAGGACTAAAATAGTCCATAATGGCTCTCCAGTTACTTTCATCGTTAGCACCACCTCTGTGACACTCGTCAATGATAATGAAGTCAAAGAAGTCCTGTGGATACTCACCAAAGTATGGAGTTTCATTATCACCACTTAAAAACGTTTGGAAGATGGTAAAGAATACACTTCCATTCTTGGGTACTTGGCCCTTCTTGCGAATGTCAGCAGGTTTGATCCTTACGAGTGCGTCTTCATCGAAGGATGAGAATGCATTGAAGGCTTGATCAGCCAATATATTTCTATCAGCAAGAAATAAGATTCTTGGTCTACGTTGATTGTTTGATAAGCTCCATTTGCCTTGGAATAGTTTCCATGCAATCTGAAACGCAATGGCTGTTTTTCCTGTACCTGTTGCCAGTGTGAGTAGAATCCGCTTCTGATTGTTTGCTATGGCTTCTAACACCCTTGTAATGGCGTTTTCTTGGTAGTATCTAAGCTTCCATGTTCCTCCACGCTCTTCGAATCCAATTGATACTAATTTATCAAGAAGCTCTTTGGCAGTTAACTCTTGCTCAGTTGCATTGGCAGTAGCAAAAGTCATTTCCCACAACTCCTCTGGAGTCGGGAATGTGTCAATTGTAGTTTCCTCCTGTGTAAGGAGGTCTATTTGGTAGTATTCAACACCATTGGTGCTATAGGTGTAGCGTAGGTTAAGCCTTTTGGCATATCTGATGGCTTGATCTCTGCCGTCACTGACATAAGCGTCATTCTTTTTGGCTTCGATTACAGCGATGTTTCTGTTGTTGTATTGAAGAACGATGTCGGCTTTCTCAGGAGTACCTCTTCTGCCTTGACCTAGTATTCTTCCTGGAGTTATGGGGAACTCACGTTTAATCAAACTCCCATTTGAATGCCATCCTTGGCTTCTTAAATGGGGATCAATTAGGTTTGCTATGGTTTCAGCTTCGTTCATAGTTATCTTCTTCTCGTAATTAGGTCAGCAAGTAACTGGTCTTCTCTTTTCTTTTTGATATTTTCATCTTCCTTTTGTAAGTACTCCATGGTATAAAATTGATTACCCTGTTTCCTATTTTGCCTAGGTTCAAGCGCTTCAATAAATAAGGCCTCAATGAAATCACCCATTTCTTCAATTTGTAATTCGGGCAATTTAAATTTTTGGTCCAATGAACCGTCATTTTTAACAGGGTAAAACCCGAACCAAGAAAAACGATCCCATCTTCCACTCAATCGATCAATAGTATGTTGGCGGAGTCGTTCTCCTAAACTTTGCTTGATTGCTTGACCTACATAAATCGTTTCACGAGAATCGTGTAACATGTATATGCCAATTTGGGACTGAAAATTAACTTCTGTTGCGCCTTGTAATTGAATTCCGTAAAGATGAGGTTTGGACTTCCATTCCACTAATTTCCTGTCCCAATGTATACCAAAAGCATTCACAACACGTATTACGGACTCATTTTCTTTGAATAATTCAGGATCATCAAAATCAATGGAGTCTAAACTATCTAAAAAAATATCTGTTTTTGTCTTTTCAATAGTCCTTTTGTCTGCTAACGCTACATTATTAATATTGTAGATTCCTTTTGCTGCACGAATAAAAATTGATTTGGATCCATTTTTCTTTATGTCAACTGAGATTTGTGCATTAACTGTATCCTGCGGAGTAGCTCCAAGAGATTCCCGAAAACCACTTTTTGCAATTAGCTGAGCAATTTCTGCGTAATGCATTGGTCTTCCTTCTGATGCAAGTACTAGTGTAATTGCCTCTTTCCATGTAGATTCTTCTTTTTTCATAATATTCCTGCAAATGCTCTGTTAAGTACGGATTTCTTTAGCTCCTCCAAATCACGGAGTTTTTGTTGGTATTTCGCTTCCAAAGTTTGAATTTTTGATTGCAGAGCATCTAATTGTTGAACGATATTATGTTGGTCTTTGAGAGATGGAAAAATAATCATAACATTTTTCAGCTGTCCAAAATTTAATGCAGGCATAGTTGCAGAACCCTGTGTGCTTAAAAATGTCTGAATATGTTTTTGAGAAAGACACAGTGACAAAAAATCATTTAACAAATCTTCTCTTTGAATAGTTATCTTAAAAAGGTTATTCGCAATGACTCCTGCTTTTCCACGACCAATTAAGCCTGGGGTTCCGTAACGAACCATTACAATGTCATCTTCATTGACAAAATACTTTTGTCCTGGATTAGGAACGTATCTGATATCATCTGTATTTTGAGTATAATCTACTATCCTAATAAACCTTACATAACCTTGTTGGGGTTCAGTAAGTTGATGTTCAAGACCTACTTGAATACCTTGTGAAAAGGATGCTACTTCCCCCAACTTATGAATCGCCCGATCCTCACCACCATTCTCAAACACACTATTCAAGTAACTCTCAAACAGCTCTTTGGCGTTTTGTAGGTTCTTTTGGGTGTTTTCTATGGCTTTGTCTATGGCTTCAAAGGATTCGTCTATGATGGATACTATGCGTTGTTGTTCTGGAAGTGAAGGCAAAGGAATTGGTATAGAACGCATTTTTTCCTGAGTAAGTTTGGGTACAGTCATTCCCGTTACAAATGGAGTTAGGTCATTGCCATTCAGATAATGTACTAACCAATTATATTCCAATGCGTCATTCTTGGGTTTCAGTACGTGTGCGTGATTGTTTACCCAGTATTTACCAGTAGCAATAAAAGCACTTCTGTCTCCAACGCCCCATTTAGCTCCGTCCTCGCCTAGTAATACCAAATCTTCCGAGAAAATGTAGTGATCAACGTAGCTTAATATACCAGTTGCACCGTAATATGGATAATCCCCAACAACTCGATCGCTTTTGGTGATTGGCTTTCTCAATTTATCTAGGATATCACAAACTTCACCTAAAGTCTTTATCTCCCAACCTTCCTTCATATCAATCCTGCTATTGAGTTTAAAATGCTGTTGGTTTCTTCGTCTAATGACCTCATCTCAGCCAATATATCAGTAGGGGTACGAACGACCTTTTCTTCCTTCTTGGTAGGGTTTTTAACCGATAAATCGTAAGTTGACTCGTCTACATCAGCAACATCAATCGTCCATGACTTATCCGAATCAGCTTTGGTCTTCTGTAGATTGATGAAATCTTCAAGGTCTTTATCGTTCAGGGGATTGGTTTTACCCATGTTTCTTCCTGGATCCAACTGGTAATACCATATCTTATTTGTGGGCTGTCCTTTGTCGTAAAATAGAACCACAGTTTTTACTCCTGCTCCTTGAAAAGTACCCGATGGCATATCCAAGATAGTATGAAGGTTACAACTCTCTAAGATGTGCTTCCTGAGGGCTACAGAAGCATTGTCCGTATTACTAAGGAAAGTATTCTTGATTACTATAGCAGCTCTACCGCCAGCTTTTAATATCTTGATGAAGTGCTGTAGGAAAAGAAAAGCCGTTTCACTGGTCTTAATATCGAAGTTCTGTTGAACCTCAGGTCTTTCCTTTCCTCCAAAGGGAGGGTTAGCAAGAACTACTGAGAATCTGTCTTTCTCCTGTATGTCACGCAAATTCTCACTTAGGGTGTTCGTGTGGATTATGTTCGGTGCTTCAATTCCATGAAGAATCATGTTCATGATACCAATAATATAAGCGAGGTTCTTTTTCTCCTTACCGTAAAAGGTGTTGGTTTGGATGGTCTTTAAATCTGAAGTAGACAAAGCAGAGCGATCTTTAGTCATATACTCATGAGCTTCACATAAGAAGCCTGCACTTCCAACCGCACCATCGTAAACCTTGTCACCAACTTTTGGACCGACTACATTGATCATCGCACGGATAAGTGGCCTAGGAGTATAGTATTGACCACCATTCCTCCCTGCGTTACCCATATTCTTGATCTTGGTCTCGTACAAGTGACTCAACTCATGCTTGTCAACGGATGTTCTAAAAGGTAAGCCATCGATATGAGCAACAATTTCTCTTAGGTTGTAACCGCTCTGAATCTTGTTCTTCAGCTCACTAAAAATCTCACCAATCTTATATTCGATGGTTTGAGGGTTATCTGCACTCAACTTAAACCCTTTCAAGTAGGGGAACAACTGTTGGTCCACAAAGTCCACAAAGTCAGGACCAGTTAGAGCTATGTTGTGATCTAGCTTGCCATCAGACCCTTTTGGCATTGCCCATGACTCCCAACGAAACTCAGGTGTTAAGATGTAATTGTATGTTTCACCCTTGAGTTCGGCTTCATCCATTCTGTCTTTCTCTAAGTCATCAAGGTACTTGAGAAATAGAATCCATGAAGTTTGTCCGATGTAATCTAACTCGCTGTCAGCTCCTGCATCCTTGTAAAGGATATCGTCTATATTTTTAAAGGTTTGTTCGAACATGGTGATATAGCAAAGTTATTAGATTTTCTTTAAGAACTTTGCTATATGTTAACTGTCGTATTACCCTATACTGTTATGCAAAAAGTGGAGTGTGCAACTGATGAAGAAGCAGGTTTTAAATTCAACAAAAACCATTGTTACAGTTTGTTAAAAAACCTAATACAGGTGCACAACTTAAACAAAGATGTTGTTCCTGATGGTTATGTAATGCTCTGCTCAGAACACCTGCAGAAAATATCTCATGAGTACCGCTTTTACCTGAGTTGGATGGAAAGTAAAGATATAATCCAAATTGATTATAGTTATCAGATCAAGTCAAAGTGTAGGTACTACAAACTAATCACAGATGATGTAACTAATATTAATTACGGCAGAGACGTTCTGATGACAGTTACCTTTGAGTCTAACTCTTCTTTAACTTCTAGTGTAACTAATGTTCAGAACATATTTGGTATATCATTCTTGGTAGATTGGTTAAATCAAATCACCATAGATGATCAACTTGCAAATGATTTAAATTGGTCAGTTTATCAGCAAGATAAAGTAAAGCCGAGGGTTGGATATAAAGAAGGCATGTTCGGATTAGAGCCATATCACATAATTCCTTTGCGTGCCTACAATTTCAGGAAAGACAATGTTAAATCAATCAATAAAGGTAGGATTTACGCAACTAGAGATACAACCTCAGGTCGCCTACATACTAGTTTAACTGGGCTAAGTTCTAAGATTTTTCCCGCGTTAAGATTCAAAGGTAAACATCTCGTTGGATATGATATAGCCAACAGCCAACCCTTCTTAACTTCAGTTATAATTAACTCATTACTCATATCATACCAATTGAGACAAAATGAGCTAAAAAAAGAGCCCCTCCCATCAAATCACTCATTAAATCCACTAATAACCAATACAAAACTTAACAACTATCTATATAAATACACTCACACACATCCTCCCTATCATACCATTATGTTGGAAGATTTTTTGTCAGATGCTGATTTTACTGGGGTTCTAGAGTTTCAACTTTTATGTAAAAAAGGGCATTTGTACCCTGTAATGTCGCAAAACATCTTTGGCCTTGAGTATGTAAACGATAATAAACGAGTTGTTAAAGATCTGTTTTTTACACTGTTTTTTACGAAACCTAAAAACAATAAAAAGGGCATTCCAAAGTTTAAAAAACAGTATCCTGGAGTACACAAAATCATCAGTGCCATTAAAGATTCATCAGAAGAAGGAAACTACTTCCCTGTACTTCTACAATCTTTAGAATCGTATTATATTCTAGAAGTTGTGTGCAAGAGCATTAACAAAAGGTACAAGAACATTCCTCTATTTACAAAACATGATTCCATTTATACAACTGAAGAGTACCTGCCAATCATAAAATCAACATTAGAAGAAGAGGCACTCAACCTATTTGGATTAGTCCCAAGTTTAAATCTTACTTAATCACAAACTCGGATACATCTCCGCACTAACTACAGTTAAGGTACAGTTGAGGCTTCTTAAGTAACCTATGGTAACTTCCATGCTACTGTGATGCATCATTCGCTGTATCAGTGCCACATCCTTTGTTTTGCGATACATCTCCACGGCAGCAGTATGCCTTATGGAGTAAAGCGTTTGATTTGGCCTTAATGGATATTTTGTTTTGACACGCTTACCCCACCGAGTAGCGAAGTAGTCTGGATTAACTTTCCCAAAGATGTAATCTTCGGGCTTCATGTCTTTGATAAACTTGAACTCTTCTAGAACTGAATCTTGCAGTGGAATTGTTGCCTGTTTCCCATTTTTAGTAAATCGTGGTGGTAGGACAAGAAGACGATCATCAAAATGAATAAACTTTACTTGTAGTAAACGTATTTCTTGGTGAGGCCTCATAAATGTGGTATACATCAAAAGTGCCACTCGATAGAGCACTCGGTCGTTTGCCTTAAGGTACTCCATCAGTGCTTGTAGCTCTACTTGATCAAAAGCTCCATTGATGCTCGCCACTGCCTTTTTACTCTTTACCCCTACTACAGGGTTCACCTCAACATGCCCCAGTTGTACAAGCAGATTAAATATACACTTGTAGTATCGCTTCGCTGTGTTATAAGAGGTATTGCTAGAGGCATATCGATTCATCAAATGAACTTGAATATCAGAGGTAGTAATATCTTCGATATGAATCGGACCACTAAATTTCAATAATTCACCCCAATACCATCGCAAAGCATATTTGTGCTTAGCGCTATAGTCGGCTTTCTCAATATAATCGCAAAACAAAGCGCTGTAGGATTTCAACGGTTTATTATCCTTTTCAACTTTGTTGGGTGTGGGTTTGTCATCTTCGGGACTCCATCCTGTACTCAACTTCATAGTGATGGCCTGAGCCAAAGACCTAAAATACAATTGTAGTTCTTCGTCATTAAGTCCTCTAGCACTTCGCATTCCAAAGGCAACACCAGAGTAAAATCGGTATTTCTGTTTGCTAATTACATGCGAGAAGTAGACATAAGGTCTGCCTTTTTCCATTCCGCCAATGGTCGGTTGAGAGTATAGCAAAAATTGGTTCATGTGCGATTTCAGTTCGCACTTATTTTAAAATTCGCTTAATTCTCTACTTTACCCCAATAAACATCGGGTTCAAGCCGATAGCTCAGCTGGTTAGAGCAATTGACTGTTAATCAATAGGTCGCTGGTTCGAGTCCAGCTCAGGGAGCCAAAAGCCTCACAGAAATGTGAGGCTTTTTTTATGCTCTTTACCAGTGTTTTCAATGGTTAATGAAGTAGAACAGAGAGCAAATTTGTAAAAAAGTGCTTTTTCAAAATTAACCTCAAATGTTATAATTTTCCAAATTATACCCCAAAAACCACCTTCCAGTTCGCAGTTCAGTTCGCACTTTGGGACCTAATTCTACCAAAATTTCCAACCCTCACCCTCATTTCCTATACAAATGACTGTGGGGGTAGTCTAATTGATCCCCCCTATCTCTTAATGAGAAACCGACTACTCCCCTACATCATAACATTTCGAGTTAATATAGATATACCGTTAGATTGGATTTCATAACCTAACTGATTAGTCCTACTAAATTGGTTTCCTTTTTTCTTTCTGCTACTGCTAACATAAAAAATTATGAAAATCACACAAGCACAAAGAAAGAGAGCCAAAATCAAACTGGCCATTCAAGGTTGCAGTGGTAGCGGGAAGACCTATTCTTCTTTACTACTTGCAAAAGGACTCACAAATCAATGGAGTGACATCTGCGTCATCGACACAGAGAGCC
>CAMBFD010000007.1 GCA_945865625.1 Chitinophaga pinensis | reverse complement strand
GAATTGTTAATTCTGGAACAATTGTGGTTTTCTTTGGTAAGATTGCAGCAGCTATTAAAATGATGGTAAAAATAATTCCGAAAATAATGAGAATGGTATTTAACATATGACAAAGGAAATGAAGAAAATTGAACTATAAAAATTAGGTTTGAGAGATTCTGAAGTTAGCTGAGAAGAATGTCGTATTTTTGAAAAAAAAATGGGGGATTAGCTCAGCTGGCTAGAGCGTTTGCATGGCATGCAAGAGGTCATCGGTTCGACTCCGATATTCTCCACCCCAACAAATACAAGGCCTCAGAGTATTCTGAGGCTTTGTGATTTTAGAGCGGTTTAAATATGGTTTACATATTTTGGGGTTTTTCAGACCTAAAAAAATGTATTTACATCTAGATAGAAAAGCATCAATTAACCATAGATCATTAGATGGTAGCTTACTAGTTTCCTGTTAGTGACTAATTGAGGGATTATACTATATTTGTGTTTGAAGCATTTACTTTCGTTTATTAAACCGAATTGATTGAATATTTGAAAGTTTGCTTCGTTTATAAGCAAGTTACATTTAAATTTAATAAAACAAACATGAATTAAGAGATACATCCATTTGAGAAAAATTACCCTTTGAAGGCACAATGTAAATATTTGGTCTTAGGGACATTTCCTCCAGCTCAAAAATTAGATAACAAAAAAGATCGCCAATTCAATGTCGACTACTTCTATGGAAATGTTGCTTCCTTTTGGAAAATAATTCAAGAAATATATCCAAAGAACAAATTTACAGATATACAGAGTATTCGTGAATGGCAAGAAGAATATAGTATTGGTATTTCCGACACTATTTTAAGTTGTAAGAGAAAAAAACCAGATTCAACAAAAGACAGCGACCTTATTCTTGAATTGACAGATTATAATCATGAGTTAAAGACTTACATCCTTGAAAATGAAAAATTCTTAGAGAAAATAATTTTCACTAGTGGTTATAATTGCAACAATGCTCTATATAACTTCAAAATTATCATGGGAGCAGACTTTGTAAAATTTGCTAGTAAAGTCGTTGATAATTTACCCTCACCTTCAGGTGGTTCAAATACATCATTTTTTAATACAAATCCTGAAACATTTGGATTGAAGGATGCCTTTTATAAATTTGTTCTAAACCATACAAATGATAAGACCGTTTCCTTTGTGAAAAAAAGTTTTATCACAAAATCAAAATCTGCAAAAGACGAAAAAGTAAAACGAATCCCTGAAGGCACTTTAAAAGCATTTAAAATATATATGTACAAACAAATTTTACCAAAATCAAAATAACATGGAAACATTAGAAATGAGAACAAAAATCAAAGATTACTTTGTTGAAATTAAAGAAGATAAGTTCACCAAAGTAAAAACCATCAAATGCAAGCATAATATAACTTGGAAAGGGAATGACCTTGAAAATAAATTTATGCTTACTAAAAATTCGGATTCGAATAAATTGAAAATGAGTATTGATTATCGTCATGTGGGTGAAGTTGATTCCGTTTTCTTTACTTTTATTTACGAGAATTGTGATGGTGGATACCCAGGAATGACTAACATTAAAATGTATCTAATTTTAGACGATGATAAAAACATCGAATTGTCTAAAGGTTCAGGATTTGATCATAAAAGTCAGACAATTGAAGATGGAGATGATTACATAAATGTATATTTAGAAACTGCTCAATTAAGTGTCGGTATGTCTGATTTTATAGCCATAGCTAACGCAAAAAAAATTGAATATAGTATTCGTTTTGGTCAAGGTTCATTAGAAAACCAGTTTAAAAAAGAGGATCTAATGATTTTTAAAGGATTTTACAGTACTGCTTTTGATAATGAGTTTGATTGTGAAGAATTAGAACAAATACATCAAGCTCTTGGTAATTTAAAAGAGTCTCTGAAGGTCAAATACGAATTATCTGAATCAGATATTATTAGACTAAAGGAAATAGAAATAGAAAAATCTAACTTGGGGGTTTTTTCGTTTAAAAAAGAGAAATTAAAGATTGAATGCATGAGTATTCTTAAGCCGTATAATGTGAAATTTATGGATTTAGGTATCCTTCTAGAGGAAATTAAAAAATCTTAAAAAAGTTCTGCTCAAATGAATAGTAAAATACCCAATAGAACCCAATTACTTGTAAAATCAGACAAATTACGTAAATCTATTCAGATGTTTAAATCTTCAAATTTAAACGATATTACTGATTTAGATAAAGCAATAATCACTGATAAACTTAAAGGCGATGGGTGTTCTATTATTACAAATCATTTGGGGTATAATAATTTTGAAGAAAATCAATTTGAATTTGCTTTATCATTTGTTTGGAGCATTGAATTTACTGAAAAACTTGATGTTTCATCCATAGAAATTATTGATGAATGGGGTTATTTGGAAGAGGAAACAAAATCAATATTAATAAATAGCGTGAAAGATAATTCACATTCTTTTAAATATTTAGAATCGCTATTTTATTTAAATAATTTAAATATTGACCCAAGTATTAAACAAAAAATAAAGAATTCAATTGAAACAATTTTAATTGACTACTTTACTTTAATTGTAAATCTCGACAATCAAATATCCGATTTCGAGAAAGAAAAGTATGAAGAACTGAAACGATTACTTCAATTAGATTATTCTGGTGTTCAAGAAGATTCATCAAATACTATTTCGAGTGACGATAGTCTTGAATCAACGTTAAAAGAGCTTGAAGAGTTAGTTGGATTATCTGATATAAAAAACGAAGTAAAATCACTTATCAATTTTGCCAAAGTAAATGAAATTAGAAAGGCAAAAGGATTGCCCACCGTTTCTCTTTCCTTGCATTCTGTATTCTTTGGACCTCCAGGAACTGGTAAAACTACGATTGCACGACTAATCTCAAAATCATTTAAAAGTCTTGGAATATTAAAGAAAGGCCATTTGGTAGAAACAGATCGATCTCAATTGGTTGCGGGGTACGTAGGACAGACAGCCATAAAAACAAAAGAAGTTTTGGATAAAGCACTTGACGGTGTTTTATTTATAGACGAAGCATATAGCTTAAGTAGTGATGATGATTTTGGGAAAGAAGCTATTGACACTATATTGAAATATATGGAAGATAATAGGGATAGACTTATTGTTATTGTTGCGGGGTATGAAAATGAAATGGGCACTTTTATTAATTCAAACCCCGGTTTAAAATCAAGATTTAACAAGTATTTTAGCTTTCCCAATTATTCTGGCTCAGAGCTTTTGGATATTTTACTTCGTATTACTGCTAAGAATAAGTTTAATATGTCGGATGAAGCCAAAAGCAAATTGATTTATATTATTAACGATGCGATTTTCGCAGAAGGCAAACAATTTGGTAATGCACGGTATGTAAGAAACTTGTACGAGCAAATAGTTCAAAATCAATTTATGAGAGTTTCTCAATTAGAAAATCTTGAAGAAGAACATCTAAGTGAAATCACTGTTAGTGATTTGCCAAAATAATATTGAAGTAGTTTTTTATTATGTGTTAATAGCAACAAAGCCTCAGAGAAATCTGAAGCCTTGTTGATTTAGAGCGGTTTACATATGTTTTACATATTTTGGGGTTTTTCATGCTAATTTTATTTGTATTTTCATATCAAGCAAAAAACCATTTTACAATGAACATTAAATCACCTCTTGCAAAATCATAATCAATGACTTAGTTTTGTATAACACTTGTCCTAATGAACTTGACGACGTACAAATAATTTTAATGATTTATGGCCGAAATTTCATTTGTACTCATTTGTACTCATTTGTACCGATAGGTATAAACAGAAAATCAATAAGTTTGAGAAAAATAAAAACGACATCATGGCAAAAATTAAAGTAATTAAATCTAGTTCAGTAAAGAGCATCAAGGCTCAGTTTAAAAAAGAGTTCGATTGTAGTATTCGAATCTATAAAGGCGCTAGAATTGCGGATGATTCAGCTAAAATATCTGATTTGTCTACATTGGACAATGCTGGAGGCGAATTGGATTTAGGTGCGCGCAGTCGCGTAGAAAACGTAGAGAAATACTTCAAAGATACTTTTGGTATTAAGGTGCAGATTTCAAATTCAGCCGACACCAAATTGGCTGATAATGAGATGACATTGACTCAAGCGGGTAAGTGTTAATTAAAAGCTGATTATGGCAAGGGAAATTACCACCACCGGGAGCAAAAAAGTTGCTACTCTGCAAAAAGAATTCAATGCTCACTTTCCATATTTGCGCCTGAAAATTTGTCCCCCAGAAGCAAGAGAACTTGTAAAAAATGGCAAGACAATAACAGGCGTTGATACATCTTTAACATTATCTGAAGTAAGAACTAAGAAAGGTACTGGTCAAGTTTCTTTAACCGGTAGTAAATCAATAAAGCGTTTGGAAAAGGAGTTTGATGAGATTTTTGGATTGTATGTTCAAATTTGTTTTACCGACAAGGGTGGAAGCAGGTTTTACACTTCTGGCGAATCAGACTCAAGGTCCTTAACAGCTTTAAATAGGGACAAAGAGGCAGAGGGCTGCCTAACTGGTGAATGGAAATAATGAAAATGGTAAATGGCCTTAACTACAGAACAAAAAAGAAGACTTGCTGAAGCAAAAAAGAAGGAACGCGAGCATCAACGTAATGAACGAAAGAAAATCAGCGAACGCAAGAAAATAGAAAGACAAAAACTTGCTGAGGCGAAGAAAAAAGAGCGTGAGCGACAAGCAGCTGAAAAGAAAATATTCGCTGAGCAAAAGAAACTGGCACAAAAAAAGATGCTAGAACTTAAGCGAAAAGAGCGCGAACGTATTGCTGATCAAAAGCGCAAAGAGCGGGCTCGTGTTTCACAATTAAAAAAGAGAAAATAATCAAGTTAAAAATGGGTATTATAAATAATTTATTCGATAGGTTTAAAAATTCTGAGTTGTCAATACAACCAAATAAGAAAATTAAAACAATTTCAAAGGAGTTTGAAGAAAGTTTTGGTTTAACATTGGTCATGTACAAGGGCAAAATGATTGCTGAACCGACCTTGACACTCGCGGCATTAAACAAACGCACTACATTGGATGTCAATGCAAAATCTGAACCAATAAAAATTAAAGCGAGCATGTTAGTCGGAGCGGTTGAGAAAATGTTTGAAAAAGAATGGGGAGTGAAGGTTCAAGTGAAAAATGCAAAAGGAGACAGGCTCGTTCCCAATGAAATTACACTCGGTCAGGCTTCTAGAGAGGAGTACTAGATTCGCAAACCATGTTTGACGCAATAACAGTACAACATTTAAAAGGCTATGTTTATGCTCTCATTAATCCAATTAATGGCAAACCATTTTATGTAGGTAAAGGCAATGGGAATCGCGTTTTTGCGCATAGAGACGCTGTAAAACATGGCGATAAATCTGAAGTTGGAACACTAAAGGATATCGAAATTGCTCAAATTTTGGAAAAGCAATTAGATGTTGAACACATCATTGTACGCCATGGTTTATCAGATGACGAGGCATTTATGATTGAATCCGTACTCATTGATTTTTGGCGTTATTTTAACGCTCCTCTTACCAATGAAGTATTGGGTCATTTATCTGGATTGTATGGTATAAAAACCGCTGATGAGATAATCCGACAATACAATGCACCACCTTTGGAGAAGTTGTATCATCATGTTGCAATCATCAACATAAATAAGAAATACTCTAAAATAGCAAAATCTAACGGAACCTATTTGAATGCTGTGAAAGAGGCTTGGGTGATTTCTGCGGAGAATCGAAAAAAGACTCAATATGTATTGGCGGAATATCAAGGTATTATTGTAGGTGTTTATGCAATTCAAGGTGAATGGTATCCCGTTGAAACTTCTGAGAATAAAAGAAATCATCGATGGGGATTTCATGGCATTGAGGCACCACCCGAGATAATTGAAATTTATAAAAACAAGTCAATTATGCATGTAAAGAAGCGAGGTGCAGCTTTTCCTATTCGATATAAGTTGTAAATGATTTTTTCATTTCGTATTTTGAATGCTATGCAAAGAGTGAATTTTATATATTCACAATTAAATTCGTAATGGTGATCACTGCTTCGCTATAAGTATGTATGTTGGTTTATTTTTTTATCGACCCAATATCAGTTTTACTGACGCAAATTTATCGACCAATTAGTTTTTTATTATGCCAGCTGCTGTAAATTTAAATCAACCAGAACGCGAGGCGCTCAGTGAAGCGCTGTATGAGTGTTTCCAAATAAGACCAACGGATGCCTATGCTTGCATGCAATTAGCAAATCAAATTCAATTAAATTCAGGAGTAAAGATCAGCTACAATACGCTAAGACGGGTTTTTGGAATCGTGAAGTATCAAGGAAGTCCAAGCAGTTTCACAATGGATTTGTTGGCGAAAGTCACTGGATACCCAATATGGGATGATTTTGTGAAGGCTATACAAAATAGGGACAATGAACGTTTTCTGATTAAAAATCATTTGTTGAGTTTACACGGAGTGTATGATTTGGCATGGATTAGAAAATTTGTTCAGTGTAAAGAAACTATTGATTGGCAGGACTCCTTTCAGTTAAAGTCATTAATTCATGGTGCAGTACTTAACAGGGATGGCTTGCTTCTACTTGAACTAACCAATTTGCTTCAATATAGTGATGACGACCTTTCTCTCCAGCGATTGTATATGTCGTTTGAGCCAATCGTACTAACCGCAATAGAGTCAGGTCCTGAATTTTGGACTTGGGTAGGCGATGTTATGTTGGTGAGGCCTACACTTAGAAAAGTAATGTTGGAATTTTATGTCCACGAGGCGGCTCTAGATGGGTATTATGGATATTTTTTGAATCTCACTTATTCTGATATGACAGAGGAATTTTTGGTGTTTAAGCTATTGTTAAATGGACAAAATGCATTTGCTAAACGCCTTGATGTAAGTGATTTCAGGGAGCAAATTGATCAATTATTAATAACTAAGCGCTGGAGGCAATTTCACCCAATTATTAAGGGCAGAATTGCCGCATGGGCGGCTATTTTTAATTTGTCGGATTTGAAAACCCATTTGGAAATTTTCGAAAGCTGCAAAACATGGTATGAAAAAGCGGCTTTCACATCTTTCTTTTATAGATTGTATTGGACTTTCGCGAGCGATAGTCGATTCTTTAAATGGAATTGGGAAGGCGTTGTTGAAAAGAAAGGATTACTCAATACGTTTGAATTCAGTCAATGGAACAATTATCTATTGATTCAAGCTCAAATGTGTCATTTAGATAACGACAGTGAGGGATGTGCTGTAAATTTAGATATGGTAGATTCACATCTGTTTGCATTGGATAATTATGAGTGGTTTCAAGCGGTTTATAAAGATTGCAAGCAATATTTACAGCAATAAGCAAATCGGAATGACTGTCGAAATTTCGGCATTCCATTGCGTCATTGAGATGATATTTTGAGAATCCCCTGATGATTTTTTTAGGCTACAATTCTTTTTTTTTCGGCCAAATACTTTTGATAGGAGTTTTTCAGATTTCCAGAAAATATTGATCTAACCAAAAGTCCATAGGTCCGATATTCTCCATTGATGGCTTTTTTGAAGCTTTTTTTCATGCTTTTTCATGTATATTAAATTTACAAAAAATACCAAGTTTTTTGCATGTTTTCACTTGTTATTTATTACTTTTGACATCCTTCCAAAACATTCAAGACGTGCAATTTGAATACGACATATTAATATCATTTTCACCGCTAGACAACCAACTTGTCCAGAACGGAGAAGATGGTTGGGTCACTGAGTTTAGAAAATCGCTCGAATTGCGTTTATCGCAGTTAATAGGAAGAAAACCTATGATTCATTCAAGCGATATTGAATTAATTGATGATCAACATAATGTATCTGACATTGATGCATCTAATTACGCCTTGGTCATTCCAATTTTATCAAAGTGGTATATTCGAGGTGAGGGCGGTATTGCCGAGTTAGAGTCTTATTGTTTGCAGAGAAATGAGGGAAGAATTAGTCAGGTCGGAAATTTACCTTACGTTTTTAAAGTTTTAAAAAACCATTTAAAAAACGATTTGCACCCAATTGCCATTCAGCAGAATTTAGATTTTTGTTTTTATGAAAAAGATGTTGAATCTGGCTCCATCAAAGAATTTTCTCCCAATTTATTGAACCAAACTGAAAAAATGTACTGGGGAAAGCTTGATGATTTAGCCAATGAAATTCATGAATATTTGAAGCAAATTGGGCAATTATCTCAAAATAATGTATCAGCTAACTTAAATGGGTTAACCATTTATTTGGCGGAAGGAAGTTCAGATTCTTTAGTTTATAGAGATGTTTTAAAACGCGAATTGTCTGATAATGGACACAATGTGTTGCCTAAAAAGCCTCTCACACCGCAAATGCCAGTGGTTTATGCTGAGGCCATGCAAAGCATCAATCAAGCAACCTTGTCGATTCATATTTTAGGTTCCGAGTATGGTATTGTGCCCGAGGGGTCGAATCGCTCAATGATAGAAATTCAAAATGATGTTGCCGATGAGGTCATGACTAAAACTGGGGGTAGACGTTTAATTTGGATTCCAGAGAATGTAATTCCCACCGATGAGCGTCAAAAAATATTAATCGACGACATCCGTTCTTCAATGAAGGGAATTGGTTCAGCTGAAGTTGTTGTGGGTGATTTAGAAATTTGCAAATCAGTTGTAGAAGATACGATAAAGAGAATTATCATTGAGAAGGAACAACGACTTTCCGAAAACAATTTAAACATAGGAAAGGCTATAATATATCTTATTTACGATATTTATGACCAAGTTATAATACAATCGGTATCTAAGTATTTTAAATTACTGGGCTGTGATATTGTGACTTCTGTTGATGGAACCGATGAAACTGAAATTCGCAATAAGCATATAGAAAATTTAAAACATTGCGATGCAGTAGTTTTGTATTACGGCAATGGTTCAGAGTTGTGGTTGCAATCTCGTTTGAGAGATTTATTGCGTATTCCAGCTTATGGTCGGAAAAAAGTCAATCCTGCCAAAGCAATTTTATTGGGCGCGCCCAAGCAAGATAATAAGTTTGAATTCACTTCTAAGGAGGCAATCATTTTTGATTGTACCGAAGAAATTGATAAAGAAGGAATTAAATCATGGATCAGCAACTGGATAAAATAGTCATTGATGATTTTCAAATATCCAATCCATTTCCTGGATTGCGTTCTTTTGAAGAAGATGAAAATATTCTCTTTTTTGGAAGAGAAAAGCAAGTTGATGATTTAATTCGTAAACTCCGTAAAAATAGATTTTTAGGTGTAATTGGTACTTCAGGTAGCGGTAAATCTTCGCTTGTAAAATCTGGATTATTGCCTTCATTATATGGCGGTTTTATGGCTGGTGCAGGCTCTCATTGGAGAACTGTTACATTCAGACCAGGTACAAACCCAATCGGAAATATGGCAAAAGCCTTGAACCAAAGTGGTCAAGGAATATTGCATCAAATTGGTGTTGATTCTGTTGAGCATTCAGATTTAATTGAAACTACTTTAAGAAGAAGCAACCAAGGTTTAATTGAATATTACAAACAAAATACCACCAATAATCGCGAGCATTTATTGGTTTTAATTGATCAATTTGAAGAGATCTTTCGATTTTCGGAATTTGAAAAAAGTGCAAAAGATGGTTTTCGTGATTCTACGGCGTTTATCAATTTATTGTTAAAGACAGCTGAACAGACCGAGCTTCCAATTTATATTGTATTTACAATGCGTTCAGATTTTTTGGGCGATTGTACAAGTTTTAAAGGTTTACCTGAGGCAATCAATGACGGACATTACTTAGTTCCAAGAATGACCCGTGATCAAACGCGCGAAGCAATTGAAGGTCCAATTGCTGTTGGCAAAGGTGATATCACTCCAGGTTTGGTGAATCGTTTGTTAAATGATGTGGGCGATAACCTTGACCAATTGCCTATTTTGCAGCATTCTTTAATGCGAATTTGGGATTATTGGGAGAAGAAAACCAATAAAATTGGGCCAATTGATATCGATCATTATGAATCAATTGGTACAATGAAGGAAGCACTTTCTTTGCATGCTGAAGAAGCATTTGTTGAATTGCCTTATACAGAGAACAATCATTACGAATTATTGTGCAAAGCAATTTTCAAAACTTTAACAGACCGAGGTTCAGACAATAGGGGAATTAGAAGACCAACCAAAATTTCAGAAGTTATGAAGCTCACGCATGCTTCAATTGACGATATTATATTGGTTTCGAGTTTATTTAGAACAGAAAGCAGAGCATTTTTAATGCCGCCACATCAATACGAATTAACTGAAAATAGCATATTAGATATATCCCACGAGAGTTTGATGCGTGTTTGGAAACGATTGGTTACTTGGGTGGAAGAGGAAAGTGAGTCGATTCAAATGTACTTGCGATTATGTGAAGCAGCAGATCAATATGAACAGCGCAAAGGTGGTTTATGGAGAGATCCAGAATTATCTCTTGCAATCAAATGGAAGAGCGAAAACAATCCAAATGAATTGTGGGCTGGTAGAATTAATGATAATTTTAACAGAACAATGTTGTTTTTGGATTATTCTATTGATCAACAATTAAGGGAAGACCAATTTAAAGAATATCAACAAAAGGCAAGGCTAAAAAGAGCGAGGGTTTTTGCTTTGAGTATTTCTGCTGTAGCTTTGGTTGCAGTTGGATTGGCTTTTTGGGCGTATAAAGAGAAAGATAAAGCGGCGGCAGCTCAAGAGATTGCTGCCAAAGAACGCGATAAAGCAAAAGACTTGGCGATTAAAGCTACGGCTGCTGAAAAAACTGCAAATGCTGCTCGACAAGAGGCTTTAGCCCAAGCAAATTATGCACGTTTGAAAGAAGATGAGGCAACCAAAAGTGCTGTAGCGGCTCAACAAAGTGCGCGTGAAGCTCAATTAAGTGCCATTGCAGCTACAAAAAGTGCTGATTTAGCTCAGAAATCTGAGAAAAAAGCACTTGATGCCAAAATTATTGCTGAAGTAAAAACAATTGAGGCCAACAGCTTAAGAACCGTTGCCGATATAGAAGCGCTAGCATTATCGTCTATCAATAATTTTGTTCAGAAAAACTACGATAAGAGTAAGCAATCTGCAATTGAAGCTTACAACGGCTCTTTGAAAACAAAAGATTTTGTAAATAAAAGTTCGTTGTTAGTCGCTTTATGGTCAAATTGGAATAAAGCAGTAAACTACAACAATTCGTTAACGAATCATATTGGTGCGGTGAAACACTTTGCTTATTTGGGTTCAAGCGAAAGGGTTTTATCGGTCGATGAAAAAAATGTGATTTGGTGTTCTAGAATCGTAAATGGTCAAATCAATCCTTTGAAATCAGCCAAATTAGGTCATGACAATGTTCTTGCAATTTGTGAAAATAATAAAGTAAAGGGCTCATTTGTCGTTCTGTTTAGCAACGGGCGATTAGATATGTATAATCTCGTTGGAGATGTGCCAGTTTTCGAAAAAAGAATTAAAGAAAATTTAGTTGTTAAGGGTTTGAGTAAAATAGAAGTGAATAGACAAAATATCTATATCATGTCTAATGGTCAGTTAACAGAAATTACAAATTACTTGAACGCTCCAAACGTGAAGGTATTCAATGCTGTGTCTACATTTAAATTTGTGAATGATTATTTATTCTTGGCAAAGAATAATGTTATTGAAACTTATAATTTCCAAAATAGTATTGGAGGTTCAAAATTAATCAATACGAATAGTTTAATTGATTTCACAATTACAGCCCTTGACTTTGATGCCAAAAATAAACAATTGATTTTAGGCAGTCGTAAAGGCGATATGGCAATCCATGCGATTTCAGGAACATCTGATGGATTTGAATACATTAGAAAAGTACATATTTCTCAGATATCAGGTATTCAGTGGGTTGAAGGTTTGAACAATACGAATTCTGTGATCACATGTAGTTATGATCATCAAATTAAATTGTTCAACTTAAGTGATTTAAGAAAGAATACAAATATTGTAAAAATATATGCTCATGATTCATGGATTTATGGATTGGAATGGATATCGGTGAATGGAACAAGCGGCTTGTTAACGGCTAGTGAAGACAAGTCGTTGAAATTTAATATTTTCGCACTCGAAGATTTGTATAAAACCGTTTCGAATGGACATAAATAATGAATTAAACATGTTGAGAATAAAAAAAATACTGTTCATAAGCATTTTATTTTTGATCAATCAATTTCTGATTGCACAAAATTGCGGGGCCAGTTTGAAATATGTGAAAGAATCTTATAGTGAGGGAAGATTTTGGAATTGTATAGATACGATTGAAAGCTGTTTGAAAAAAGATGGATACAACAGGGAAGAAAAAATTGTTGCATTATCGTTCAAAGCAAAAGTTTATTTGGCCATTGATTCGGTTTATAAAGCCCGAGAAATCATTCAAAGCATTCTGGTTTTGAAGGACAATTACGAACCTGCAGTTGATGATCCAGATCGATATAAAAATCAGTTTTTCTTTGTTAAAACGCAGCTGGCTTCGAATACAATTACCTCGGTATCTAAAAAAGTCGAAAAATTAGAACTAGCTCCTGCTACCATTCATGTTGTCACCGCTGAAGAAATTCTCAATAGAGGCTACCAAAGTTTAGAGAATTTACTGAATGATATTCCTGGATTTGATGTGTCTAGAACAAACGGATTGATAGGGACTACTTTTTATCAAAGAGGTTATAGGTCTGCCAACAATACCGATAAAACCATGATTTTGGTAGACGGAGTTGAGGACAATGAAATGTATACTCAATTTGCTTTCATGGGAAAACAACTGCCAATTCAATCTATAAAAAGAGTCGAAATTATTTATGGGCCGGCATCTTCTCTATATGGAGCAAATGCATTTTGTGGCGTGGTGAATATTATTACCAAAGATCCAACAGATTTATTTAAAAAGAAAGTTTCCGACGATGTAAGCCAAGATGAAGCGAAAACTGAAACTTATTTCTCAGGTCAATTAAATGCTGGGAGTTTCAATACCAAGATTGTTGAAATGACAGGTGCGGTAAAATTGAAGAATGGCATTACAATTCAAGCAGTAGGCAAGTATTTTACCTCCGATGAAAATGATTTAAGCAAGTATTCCGATTGGGATGGAAAATGGACGGAAGCAGATTTTGGCGTCAATTGGTATAAAACTGTTCTAACAGCGAATAGAAATAGTGGCAATAAAAAGTTTGTCGACTCATTACTCAATATTTACGATCCTACCAGAACATTGTATACTTACAACGCGGATTCTTCGAAAATTATTCCAACTCAGGCCGCTGTAGACAAAGCTTCTGATTTAGACCAAAAGGCTTATAATTCAATTCCAATGCTCCCTGGAAACATTGGTAAAGGAGATGATCCACGCAAGTTTAAAGACCCGTCAATAGGACAGTATTTAATGCTTAAAGTTACCTTGGGTGATTTGATTTTACAGGTTCAGTTGTCCGATAGAAATGAAGGTGCTGCACCTGATTATAAAGATAAGTTTTTTTCAGTGAATTCTAACTTTACAAATTGGCAGGTGCGTCAACACTTTATTTCGTCGAAATATACAAAAAGATTGGGCGATAAATTGTTTTTTTATAATGCTGCGTATTTTAGGATTTCTGATTTTGGAAAAAATTCAAGATTAACAACATTTGATGGATATGCACAAAAGTCGTTAGATTATAGAAATTTTCTCACGAGCGAATCTCCTTTATGGAATAGAACTTCATATTTTGAAATATGCAAACAATTTAGAGATGAGTTTAGAACTCAATATATTATAAATGAAAAATGGGATTTTCTCTTGGGTTTGGAAGTGAGAAATGGGATTTTTCAAGCCAATTATTTAACAACAACTGAATCTGACAATGCAATTTTAAATGGCAAGGTTAATTCGCTTCCGGGAGGAAATAATTTAGCAGTTTTTGATATGTCGTCCTTTTCACAAATTAGCTATCAGAATCCTGCTAAGAAGTTTAACTTTTCATTTGGTGGTAGGTGGGATAAAAACGTAGTGAGTGAAAGTTCAACTGTGGGTTTTGGTCATCAATTTAACCCCAGAATTGCTGCAGTTTATTACCCTGGTTCTTGGGTGTTTAAATTGGTTTTTTCAGAAGCTATTTTTGCCTTTCCAAGCTTCACTAAATTTTCTTCATCCGTAACGCGTGAAATTCCTACAGATTTAATTCCTGAAGAAGCAACTAACTATGAATTTTCAGCGAATAAAACCATGTTAGGTAACAAATTAACAACCGACTTAAGCCTTTATCGTACTGAATATTCTAACACTTTAACAACACGAAAGACCGCAGCCAATAAAGACCAATACACCAACTCAATGGGCATTGGACTTGTGTATGGCGCACAATTTTCTCTAAAATATGTGCTGAATAAAAAATTTGATTTTTATCTAAATTCAACATTTAATAATTCAATATATAACGATAAAACCACTTGGAATCCTCAGAAAGACACTTCATTTAGAGCTGGCGACATCGCATTCTTGTCAGTAAATGCTGGAACTGGTATGTATCTATTTAAAGAAAAGATGCATTTTCAGTTGATGGTTAATTATACAGGTGAAAAATATACTGGAGTTGGAACTACAGTTGTAAATAACCCAACTGGTCTAATTCCTTCGTTTTTAATGATTAATGCTTCAATTAATTTCAACATCAGCAAGTATTTTAATTTTCAAATTAGGGCGAATAATTTATTGGATCAATATTATATCTCTCCAGGAATTAGAACAGGTGCGGGAACTCAAAGTTCTTTCGTTCCTCAACCAGGGCGAAACTTCAATGGCACAATGAACTTTTTCTTTTAATGAATGACTTCTCCCTAAATAGATTCATTTTTGGTGATTTAGATCCACAAAAGCGTTGGTTATTGCAGCGACTTATCTTTCAGTCATTTTTTACTGGATTGGCGAGTGCTTTTTTCTTTGTTGCCGCTTATGGCGTGATGCTTAAAAATTTACCAATTAATGAATTGCCATTTGCTTATTTGAGCTCCGGATTAGGGGGTATTTTACTGCTTAAATTGTTTCAAAGAATTCAACGCGATTATGGGGCGAATTTTGCCCAACGGTTTACAATTTTTATTTTTTGTACATTAATGCTCTTGCTTTATTATTTGAATTTTATCGAGGGACATTTTATAGATAAAAAGATTGTGGCCGTTTTGTGCTTTACCTTTATCATTCCTTTTGGAAATATTTTTACACTGAATATTTCTACCAGTTGTTTTCAAATTTTAGGCATTCAAAAAGGCAAACAATGGTTGGCTAAATTGGGAGTCGGTGAAACGATTGCTGCAATTTTTGCATTCCTTACAGCTCCCACATTGATTGATTTATTTGGTTCTTCGGAATTGTTTATTGTGGCTGGTATTTCAATTATTCCTTTATTATTTTTAAGTGTTTTGGGTTATCTCAATACATCTGGTAGCAAATCAACCTATTCATTATCCAACAAAATTAGTGTTCACTCGCTTTGGAATATGCCTTTTTTTAGGCTCATTATTATTTCTACTTCCATCTCGGTAATCGTATTGTATTGGGTTGACTATACTTATCTGATTTCCGTAAAGTCAATTGCAAAATTAAACGGTTGGGAAACCTCCGAAATTGTTTCAGTGTTTTTTGCTTTGGTAAAATTTGGTGAGTTGTTAGGGTCGCTACTTTCTGCTAGCTTAATTAAGTATCTAGGAACTCAAAAGTCGTTGCAAATATTCTCAATTGTATTGGTCATTCCCACTTTACTTACGGTTTTACTTTACTATGTTTATGGAGCAAATGTGGTGACATTATTCTTTTTTGTTTTAAGTTTAAAGTGGTTTGAACGTGTTTTTCGCCGCACAGTAGATGTACCAGCAAATAGAATTATGCTTCGAGTAGCAAAGCCAGAAGAAAAAGTTGGTTTGCAAACGGCTTTAGAGGGTATGGTGGCCCAAATTGCAACAGTTATTGGTGGCGCGTATTTGTTAATTTTAGCAAATGGGGTGGATGATATAAATGCACTTAAAATTGGATTTGTAATGAAGGTAGTTGTTTCTATTGCTGCTATCGGTCTCTTTTGGATTTACATTGTTAAAAATGCAGCGAAACTATATCAAAGAAGACTCTCAAATTTCCTTCATGACGCTTCACAAAAAGTTGATTTAGTGAGTGATATATCCAATGTCAATTTTGTAAATACGGATTTAATTACCCAGTCATTAAATACCAAAGAAGTCATTAAAAAGTTATGGCTGCCATCTTTGGTCAATCAAATTAATGCGGTTAAAAGAATTGATGAAGGCAATTTGAATTATGAGGATATTTTAGAAATGGGGCTCGCCGCTCCGCTAATCTTGAAATCTGAAGTATTATCTAAAAACAAGCAACAAGATGTTGAATTATCTGAAAAATTAGAGACCAAATACAATGTAATGCTTATGAATTTAGGCGAATCTTTGGTTTGGGTTGATTTAACAATAGACGATATCAAAGGAAGAACAATTACAGAGTATTATTTATATCTAAGCTTAATTCAAACTAGGAAACTATTGATCAATCAACTGTTTAAATTGCTCGCTTGGCAATATAGTCCTAAAGAAATGCAAATCATTTCTAAGTTGATTTATAATTCAGATGCTGACGCCGACGATTCTCAATTCGCAATGGAGCTCTTAGACACAATTTTGCCACAATTAATTAAACCATATTTATTGCCTGTTTTTGAGAATAATACCATAGAAAAGAAAATTGAGATGTGGCGTCAATTTATCCCCGCAAACAGATTTTCAAGCGACGATAGATTGAAGGATATTGCAATGAGGGACTTTTCTCAGCTGCCTATTTCGGTCAAGTTTTGGGCTTTGAGAGTGTTAAATTCGAGAAAAGTACACGCTGAATATTTGGCATCATTTGAAACTTCAACAATGAACTGCTTGAGGGCTGCAGTTTCACCGAAAGTATCTACTTTAGGAAATCTGATTGAGGTATTCGAGAAGTCACTTGACTATAGAAATACCCGAGAAACATTTGCTAAAGTTGAATTGTTCTGTGATTGGTTGAATCAATTAGAAAATACGAAAGGTGTGAAAATTACGAAAGCCGATTTTGAAAACTATATCGAAAATCATTTAGACAATTTAATGCCGTTTACCTTGAGTTAATTTTGAGGTTTCCCCTTAGGCGAAGCGCCCGATTGAAGCATTCTATTTTTCTTTACTTCGGTAATTTCTATTCCTTGAACCTTTAATTTGATGTCGGGATTTGTTTCATCGCTTATGCATGTTTTATTCATGTAATTGATGATGAATCGATCCGAAACTATAGAATCTGGAGTTAAATAATATTCGTCTTGTTTAGCATTTCTAACAAATGTTAACTCGCAATTAGCAGAATCTGAAAATCGCACTTTTACCAAATCTTTTGAATAATATGTGAGCTGACCTCTCGAAAGAGGAGTGAATATATATTCATCGATGACCCTATTCCTTTTAATCAGATACGAACCGCCCAGTTGATTGAATTGTATTTCACGTTGTCCATATTGCAATATAAAATTAGAAGATGGGCTATAAGACATTTGGTACAACCAGTTTGTGTCGGTAATATATCTATTCATGAATTCCTGAGAGAAATTCTTTCTTGAACAAGAAATAAATGTTAAGGGTAAGATAAAAAATAGAAATGCAATTTTAAGGTGTTTCATCATCAATTTGAGAACGTTTGTTCATGTATGTTTGAAGAAAATAATGACATGCAATTCCAAATAACCCACCAATTATAAATTCCATTTCAGAATTCCAAATCACTCCGAGCAAGCGCAGTGTTACTGTAATTACCAACATAATTCCTGGAATTAAAAATAGAAA
The DNA here is from genome assembly GCA_945865625.1 of Chitinophaga pinensis. GTDB lineage: Bacteria > Bacteroidota > Bacteroidia > NS11-12g > UBA955 > VMCP01. The sequence continues at coordinate 33,446 of CAMBFD010000007.1, read as the reverse complement.
TGCTTGATCATAAAATAAGAGCATTCTAACTTTTTCATCAAACATTGCAACAATGAGTGCGATCACTGCACAAAAGGTAAGAATGGTAAAGAACATACCAATGGCTTTAATTATTTCTTTATATTGGTAGCCAAATGACTTTATTTTTGTCAATTGAGATCTATCCGGTCTATCTGGTAGGAATGGATTTTCAGCTAAATCTACTGCAGACATAATTAAGGCTTGATTCACAGATAAAATGGAATCAATGTTAGAATTTGGGATCTCTGAATAATCTTCTGATATTTCTCTCGGCACATTGGCCTCAGGGAGTGCGAACTTCTTATAAATTAAGGGCCAAAACTTTTGAGTATTTTGATCTCCAGAAATTGAATTCCCAAGTTCCCAAAATCCGATGCCTTTAATGTTTTTATTGTTCACGTAATCGCATTTTAACGAAAGCGACATAACATTATCGGCCCAAGTAATAAACCAATTTCCAGCTTGATCTGAAAATGTAACATAGTTTTGCAACACCGTATTGTCTAATACGGGCTTTATTCTGTTGCTATAATCTTCTTCAAAATCAAAAAAAGAAACAGATTTAGTATATTTTGAAGCTTGGTTATATGGATCAGCTTTTAGCATGCCCCATTGTTGACCATACAATCCCAAAACAATCACAATGTTCTCCGGTTTAATGCCTAATGAAACATAACTATTAAAAGTTTTATCGATTGAATTTTGATCAGCTTTACTCGAAACAAGCGGGGCAGTTGGCCCACAATTGTCGCCAGAGAAGTTATTATAGTCAAAGGCATAAATTAAAAAACGGTCTATTAAATTATATCCCTCTTTCAAGTGATAAGCTTTGTCATAATCAATTGGCGGTAGTGCTAGCGACAGTTCAAAACGAGCAGAGGCTTCATTCAATCTATATTTGACAACCCTTAAAAATTCAATAAATCGTGCATTATCTGCAGGTGCTAATTGATAAAAATCCAAGACCAAACCATCTGCGTTTTGTGCATTTAAAAGGTGAATAACAGAGTCTGCAAATGCATTCCATACTTTCTCACCGCCGGCTTGAAATAAAAAGTCGTGAATATTTTTAGACCCCCTTAAGTTGGCAACCAAATCAACATCAACATCGTATTGAGCAGCTCTTTTATGTAAATTTGTTGTTTTCCAATTGTGTATACTGGTGTAACTTCCATTTTTTGGGTTAATATCGTAACCAATATATCCAACCCTACTTAAAGCATTAAAATCATACTTTTCAAATTTATTACCTTCCCAAAATCCATGAAAACCATAAACTTCTTTAGACATTGATTTTCTCCTTTTTGATTCATTGTATGGAGTTATTTCTCTGCCCGTCCATTCTTTATCAGTCATTGGAGGTTTTGCAATCTGACTTTCTAAATCAATAATTCTTTGGGCTTTATTTGAAGGTTTTCTTTTTGGTTTTATATTGTTTACACCATCTAAATAATCTAAACGATTCTGATAATCTAAAAATGATTTCAGGTAATTGCCAAACTCGTCGGTGTAGGTAGGAATTGAATCTTTAATAAACGCCTTTAATTTTCCTACCTTCCCTTTTCCCTCTTCTAGTTTTGAAGGTGGAGGAGTTGGTTTGTCTTGTCCATATGCAACCGACATACCCATGTATAAAATAATGGACAGTGCGAGGCCTTTGATAAAAATTATCATTCCAAATGGAATTTTATTCTTTATTTGTCGCATATTCGTGCGAAGTTAAGAGAAATTTCGAACAATACATAGATATCCACAATTATCCCACAAAAAAATTAATGAAATCCATACATCGCATTTTGGGCACTTTATTTTTAAGCATGATGCTCCTTGGTTGTGGGCAAGGCAGCGAAGAAAGTTTGCTAGACATGGCTTCTTTACTTTTCCAAAAAGGCAAAACGGAAGAAGCTGTTAAAATCTATGATAAAATAATTACACTTTATCCTAATTGTAAAGAAGCCTATTTTAACAAAGGAATTATTGTATATAAACAAAAACTTTACCCTCAGGCAATTGAATTATTTTCTCGTGCAATTGAAGTTGATCCAATGTATGGTAAGGCATATTTGTATAGAGGGAAATCGTATTTTTTTCAGTCTGATTTAAAATCTGCAGAATTCGATTTCCAGTCTGCGCAAGTTGATAAAGAAACTGAATACGATTCATGGTTGGAGCTTGGAATGCTTTATGTGCGTAAAAAAGAATTTGATAAAGGATTGAAATTTCTGAATCAATGTGTTCAAAAAAATGATACCAACCAAATTGTTTTATTAAGTCGTGCCAGTGCACTATTTGAAATGGAAAATTACCGCGCAAGTATAGTTGATTGTAATAAAATTCTCCATAAAAATCAAACTCGTTGGGAGGCGTATCTTATTAAATCTAAAAATTATTTGATTTTAGACAATACAGATTCCTGCAAAATTAATTTAGATTATGCAAGGAATTATTCAAACGACAATCCTCAGGTTTTTGCTGTGTATTCAGAATATTACTTATACATCGATGAAAGTGCAATGGCGGCTTCTTTTGCTGAGAAAGGATTGCAACAACAGCCAAATAATATTGGTTTAATTTTGAACAGAGCCAGAGCTTTCGATGGAATGGAGAGATTTGATAAGGCAAATGAAATTTATCTTCAGGTAGCTAAGATTGCCGACTCTATTCCAGAGTATCATTATTATTTGGCCAGCAATTTAATGTCGCTCGGCGATAGTGCAACTGCTGTTGTTGAGTTAACTGATGCTATTGCATTGCGCCCTAATTATTCTGAGGCCTACATGTTAAGATCTAAATTGAAAGCTCAGTTTGGAGATTTCAAAGGTTCGATTGATGACAGAGAAAAGGCTAGGGGCAAAAATTTATGGAAAAAAGAAACTTCGGAAGCCATTTTGCCAACTAAATCTTAAGGAGCTAACCAATTGGTTTCTATCATATACGGCGTCCATGGAAATTTCATGGTTGAAAATCCCCATGTCAATGTTTGAAGAACGATATCCGCACCATGCCCATTCACTTCTATTTTCCAAAGGCTTCCTTCTTTCCAAACTTTTCCGTCCCTCACTAAAAATGATTCAATAAACCCTCTTACAGTTGCATTCGCCATAACTGGCCATTGAGAAATAACTGCGCCTAAGAAATTTCGAATCTCCGCGAGTTCTTCTTCTGTTAATTCTGGTATATAATTAATTGTATCTTCTGGTGCAATTCCTGTAATAATTCTTGGAATTAAGTCTTGATATTCATAGACCTGCTCTTCATCTATTTTAGGAATAGCCATGAGCACTTTATAAGCTTTAAGTTGTTCTTTTTCACTTACAAATTCATTTTTCTCTAATAAGCCCATCCTCCTAAATAAAGTGGCAAAAAATGGAGATAACATCATTAAACCACAAAGTGTTGTGACAAATCTGGTGCCATTGTCAATTTCACTTTTAATTTTAGAATCTGATTTTTTGGTTTCCTTTAAATTGATGATAATTGGCGAAATTAAATCTTGTATCGTAGAACTTAATTTTGGATTGTTAATGATGGACTGATAGTAAGTTTTGATTTTGACTTCACTCTGATGAGTTTCATGAATTTTTTGTGCAAATTCATTTAATTTCTTTGCACTTGATTGTGCAAGTTCATGTAAAATCCAGCGGCTCGTTTCATCTAGATTTTTGCCGATGATGAGTGAAATTTCTTTGAGAATTTCTGGGTCAATATTTAGATTTTCTTCAGAATTGAACTCTTTGAAGAGTTCATCGAGTGTTATAATTTCATCTTTAGATATTTCTTGAGGCTTAGAACTAATTGTATTTCTTTCACTTAAAATTAACGATAGTAAATTTAGTTCTCTAAACTGTGTGGTTTTACTCAGGTGATTTTCATAAAATAAAGGAACCAGTTTAGGAATGAAAACATTTGAGATTGCAACATCAAATGGCCTGTTTTCACTCATCCTCAATGTTTCTGCTAGAATATCTTCAATGCTCAGTTTTATTTCCGAATTTATTAGCTTTAAACTCTCCGATAATTGGAATAAAGCAATGATATTCGATTCCTCAAAGTAATTTCCGAACCGAGATAAATTTTCGATCCAAAAATCGTATTCCACGTTGATATCAAATAGAATATGATCAGAAATTTGATGAATCCATTTATCATTTTGAGTTTGGTCACTTTCTAAAATAGCATAAAAACTTCCAATTGAATCTGGATTGGATTTGAATTGAAGTATTTTAAAGAAAATCAAATGTTGTATCCAATTTTCTTTCAGCGATTCGTGGGCATTGTTAAATTTTGTGGTCGTCAGCTTTTGTTGAATTACATTTTGAATTTCTATTAAAATCAAATTGAAATCCTGGACGCCCAGAATTGATTTACCTTCCTCATATTCCGTAAAATTCAGTAGTTTCTCGAACCAGCTTTCATCCTTAGAAGCCAAACTATCCCCCTCACGAATCAGTCTTAGTTTTTCAACCAATAAATGTGATTTCTTCGGTTGTACAAATCCTTTCCAATCTTCTTCAATTAAGCCCATAGAATAGCCAAAAAATTGCTCATAATACATTCCAATAAATTGCAATGGAACAGAACTATTTCCAAGGATTCTATAAAATGCTTTAGAGCTTAAAAATTGGTTAATACGAATAAATTCCTCGTTGTATTTTTCCTGTATTTTTAACTGAATTCCTTCTTTTAACAGAATGGTTATAATTGAGTTAATGATGTTTTCAGATGTATTGAGTTGTTCCCAATCCATAATGTTGGGCTCTCTATTTTGAATTGGTAATTCTAAATGATATTCATCTTTGTTTTGTTGATTTTCGATTGCTTTTTTCTGAGGGATATTGATTCTGGAATTGATCTCTTCTTTCCATTGGATTAATTCTGTGAATACTTCATTCTCAATTCCAATCATTTTTATTGGATCTGTTCGATATTCCTCAGTCTCTTTATTTTTAAGCTCTGGCTCTAGAGCTTTTTCAATTGAATTATTTTTATTTTGAATAAAGACATTTTCGATATTCTCAGGTGTGAATTGATAGAAAAGTGATGCGTTGGTTGCAATCTCTGAAATTTCGGATTTAATTTTTTCATCAAACAATAGCCAGTTAAAATGGACGGCATCTATTTTGCTTACATTTACTGTTTGTAGTATCTGTTTTGATTCAATGATCCACTGTTCAACATTTAAATATGCATGCTTAATGGTAAAGTGCAACAATTTAAATCGCAACCAATTTGAAACAACTTTGTTTAAAAATTGACTTTCTTGTTTTTGAGTTGATTTTTCTCTGCTAACCTTGTTCAATTGTTGCCATATTTCGATAGAAATTACCCTGAGTAAAAAGGAAATCTGTTTTGGTTTTAATGTAATATTGAGAAGCAGTTGAATTTGATCAATGAGTTCTGTTTCGCCAATACTAGGATATTTTAGGAGGTGTTTAATTAAATATTCTTTTGTTTGATTTGACAGTTTGAAATATTGAACATCATCTATATTCATTTCATTCGTTCTGGTGCTTTTAGAATCTATTTTATTTGAACTTTTCTGGATAGCAATTTCTTCAACGGATATTCTATCATTTTCAATATTTTCTATTGAGGATTGAGAAGGCAATTTTTCATTTATAAATTTCTGAATGATTCCTTTTTCATTGTTGTTTAATTCTAATTTCTCAAAAATGAGTTTGGCGAATTGTGAAATTTCCGGAATTGTTTTCTTACTTGAGACCGATAAATAGCTTAAATAATATATTTGGGATAAATAGATCTTTGACAGTGGAGCTTGAGTTTGTAAAATTTGAAATTTCGAAAATTGATAGAATTCTAAAATTGCATTGTCTGAAAGTATTGTTTTTAAGTCAACCAATAACGATTGAATGTTTAGTGTGATATGATTGGGTGCTTTATATTTTTCTTGATGAGCTTCTAATATTGCATCCATTGAAAGGGTTGATGCTAGGTCCATAAATCCTTCACCCTTATTTTTCGATAATTCAACCATCCATTTCTTTGAATCTGGATGTTTTAAGAGCATTTTGAGATGTTCTGATTGCTTCCAAATTGGGGTTATTACATTGGATTCATTTTGAACGTATATGGCATCTGATTTTTCATGAAATAGGATTCTCCAAATTTCTTGATCATTAAAAATAGATGCAATTGGTATTTTATTTTCAGTTTGAAACCAAATATTTTTTGGTGTCCATTCTGATGTTTCATTGATTGGTGAATGAAATATTTTTTGAATGATATTTTTTGATTCTGTGGCAATATCAATTTCTGAGCGTTGCGCATAATTTTGAATGATTACAATAGACAATACTTGATTGTGAATCTCCAAAGCTGATTGAAAAATGGAAGTAATTTTGGTTAGATTTTTTACAAATTTATTGCCTAGTATTTGAGTGGTTTCTATTTTTATACGATCATTTTGTTCAATAAATTGAAGTATGAGATTGAAAATATTTTGAATATATAAATGCTCTTTTAATTCATATTTTTGGAGGTTAGATGCTTCAATTTCTCGAATGTATTTTTGAATAAGTTCATTTTGTGCTGGTTGAATATTCAACACAATATTTTGTTCAATGAATTGGTTAAACCAATTCAGCTGTTTTGAGATTAGGATTGTTTGTTCATTATTTACAGCAAATTTATTTAGGTAATTGAACCAAGTCGCTCTGATTTTCAAGATGATTTCACCAATCAAAATTGGTATCACATTCTTGTTTTCACGATTTATGCCTTCCTGCAAATTCCATTTTTTGATAATTTCTACATCATTGAATTGTTGGTCAACATTATTGAGCGAGTCAACCATATCGATGATATTTCGATTGCGAACATTATTTTGAATTTGAATGAGTTCGTTAATTTGATTTAGTTCAACGGCGGTTTGTAATTCTATATTGTTAACTTTTAAGGTATTGGATTCTAATTCTTGCTGTAATATATCTGATATTTGTACATTTAGAATGCTAAAGAGTGTTTCTTGTTCATTAAGTGTTAAATTTGATTCAGATACTTTTTTTAATTCATTTCGGTTTAAATTAATTTCTTTGTATTTATTTGGAACTTTAAATTGAATTGAATCACGTATCAATTTTATAGCAAGTTCTATTTCATTTATTTCAGTGACCAACGATCTAATGGTTGCACTGGAATCAGTTTTAGGCAAATTTGACAGTGCAATTTTTAATGTAACATCATTCGCGCGATTCAATACAAATTGATTCAGCAAATCGAATAAAATTACTTTAATAGATTCTAATAAAACAATAGATTGAATACCATCGATTTGATTCATTAAGACAGGGTTGGAAATGTCGGTTTTTCTTTGTTCTAATGATTCAACATATGAAAATAATTTTAAGGTTAAAGGATGTTTGAAAATTTGAGAAGCAATTATCTCTTGATTTATAGATGACTTTAAAGTGAAAATTGAATGTAATTTAATTTCTAAAATTTCACTTAATGATTTTAAGACATTGAACTTGTTTTGTATTTCATTTGGTTGATTTGAATTTTGTTGTGTCAACCAAAATTCACTAATAATTTGAAAAGCTGATTCGAAATTCGCTAATTGCTCTTTTAGTTTATGTGTATTTATTTCATTGGCTTCAATGAGATTTATGAAACTTTCCCATAATCTGAGCTCTTGATTTGTAAATATTTCCAATTCGATTTCACTGGTATTTTGGATTTTCAGCTGTTCTATATGTGTAATGATTTCTTTTGATAAAGTTTCTTTAACTTGTTGAATTTTGTTTTCGAATGTGGACTCATTGTCTGGCGATTTTCCAAAATATTCATTAAATGGGATTGCAGTTTCGTTGAGTTTCTTTAAGTTTTGAAATTTATCTTTGGTATCCTTTTTAAATGAAGTTGAATCGTTTTTGTCTTTGTTTTCAGTGCTTGGGTCTAAAAATTTTGGTTGTTGAAAATCGAGTAAATTTAGAATCAGCAAATTGATAACAGTTGCATACTCAAACAATAAATTTTGAAATTGGGTTGGATTCTTTGATTTGATTTTTAATATTTTATTTAAAATATTCGCCAATTCTTTGAATGCAATTTCACCCGTTGCTGAAATTGGGAAGGGCAGTTGGTTGAATTCAAAAGTGTTTTTATTATTTGTTAGAAGTTGCGTAAAATATTGTTGTAAAATGGGTTTCAAGAAATTAATTTCCTCTGGCCATGTTTTGAAAAAGTTGAATTGAATGATTTGTTCAATTATGTATTCTTGAGTTAGTTTGAAATTATTATTAAATGTATTTTCTTTTACTGAGATGCTGTTCTCATTGATTTCGTTTTTATTGTCGAAAACAAACCTTTCAATTTTTGTAAATAATTGAACAATACTTGTTTCAATGTCATTGTTTAAATTGAATAATTTTGTTTCTTCAAATGTCATTTCAAATAATGACGCGAGAATATTATGTTGATTGGTAGGTAAATATTGTTTAAATATTTGCAATATGAATTGCTCATTGAATTGGCCTTTATTTGATATAGAATATGCTTGATTGAGCGCTTCAATTAATTGTGCGTATTGTGTAATATTGAGCGAATTTGCAATTTTGAGGGCTGCAAAAAACATCAAGATTTCTATTTTTTGTTTGCTTTTACTAAGAGATTGATTGGTTGTATTTAGTTGAATGATTTTCTCAATGAAGTCTATATTAATTAAATTTTTAATGACATCATATTCATTGAAATAGGATGAAAAAATGTTCTTTAAATCGCCAATGGACGATTGATATTCAACAGTTTCTTCTGGGCTTTGATTTGGAATTTTGAGCAATTGCTTTACAAATGCATTTTGCAAATTGGCTATTGTAAGTCCTTGTTGATTTTGATTGTATACCGACTGATAGATAATTTTTAATAGAATGGCATCGGGTGATTCGTGTTGATTCTTTTTTTGAATTTCAATGAAGCTACCCATCCATAATATGATAAGATTTGGATTTATTTTTTCGACCAAAATCCAGCTTTTGAATTTTTCGAGAAATTGTTTAGGCAAATCTAATTTAGCAATGAATTCCCAAATGAGCTGCTCATTGGTTTTAACCAAACTTAGAATTTCATTGAGTGTTTGTTGATATAAATTAGAATTTGAACCAGATTGATTTTTTAATCTGTCATATAAATTCTCAATTGTTTGCCAATTTGAAATTGGTTTTGGTAATACAGAGGTTTCATTTTCCCCTTTTCGAATCACATTTTTATCAACTATCTCACTCCGTAATTTGTGCAATAGGTCGTCTAAAAATTGATTGAAAGAATGAGATTTTGGCAATTCAATCACCAATTCATTGATTACATTTTCGTTGAATTCTCTATGGTCAAATGGCTCAAACGCAGCAATGATTGCTTCAACAATGTACCGATGATTATGCTTTAGCCATTGATCATCTACACCTTCGAGAATGATTTCAAATTCATCAATTTTGAGTGTTGATTTCATGAGAATCCATGAGTATTTCTAACAATTGACCTCTAATCACATTTGCATTTGCATTAAAGTTGGGTAGTTTTGAATATTCTTCGTAAAGTGTTAAAAATTTAGATAATTCTTTAGGATTTAACCAATGGGGTTTGATGATTATATGCGCAGGAGTAATGCTATCGAGTAAATTGAGAATGCGATCTTTTGATGCGGTATCCGAATATTTTTCATGCCAATCTGGGAAACAAATGCTCATTGTAAAGCTGTATGGATCAAATTGATCTTGAAATTGGTAAAACATTGTATCAAAAAATTGAAAGTCTAAATTCTCAACCTTCAATAGTTGTTTTAAATTTTGTTGACCTTCCAATGCTTGTTCAATACTCGGATAGTAATATTCTATTTGCGAATATAATTTTTCTGTTTTTAGAATATTTACAAATTGTTTGGCTCCAATTTTTTTAATTTCAAATGAAAACTCATTGTTTGAAATATTTTTTTCAAAGAAATTTAAGATTTCGTAAAGTTCTGAAATTGAATAAGTAGCATCAAACTTGAGCAAAATGTTAGATTCCAAATAAATGATGACGCCAAATACATGTTCATCTATGTTGGGAGTTAATGCGGAATGTTCTATCACGCAAAATCCCTCAGAATTATCGTGCAAATCAGCAATTTTCTTGGTTAAATCAGCCAATTCTTCCTCATTGAGCATTGCGCCAATTTTAGCAACTGTTTCGGAATTATTTCCAATTAAAACGAGTTCATTTTGTTCGTTGTAGCTGTATGCTTTATGATTTCTACCCCAGTACATAAAATCCGGGAAATTTGTATTTATTTTTATATTTGTTCCACTGTCCCTAGTTAACCATTGAGCAATTTTAGGTATTCTTTGCGAGAAAACAAATGTGTCGAATTTGGTATTTAAAATTTTCGATAATAATCCTCTAATCCCTATTTCTGAATTTTGCGTTAAGGCTTGTAGAGGTTCTCCTACAACGTGAATTCTATATAATCTATTTGTAAGCCAATATTGCAATATTTCTTCGAGCCAATTTGCTTTTTCAAAATTGGTAAGTTGATCGAAGTATGGAATAATTAACTTTAAATCAAATCCCATCAATTGAAGTAAAAACATGTAAGTTTTAATTCTATTTTCAATTGCTTCCGATTCTGTTCTTGAACTCGTATTTACGAGTTCATGTAAGCTCTGTTTTTGATTTTGAAGGTAATTTTTCCAAGCAACAAACCTGGAATGTTTTTCTTTCGGTTTAAGTCCCTCAAATTTATCATTAAAGTCAATCCATACCCATTGAATTCCTGGTATAATGGTCAACATTTCTTTCGCTAAATCGCTTAGGTTTGTTTGTCGATTATTGAGAATATGAAATGTTTTTTCTAATTGCGAAATGAATTGCGAAATGAGTATATCATAGGTCGACAATATGCCTTTCAACTGAAGAGCTGAGCTATTTGAAGCATCTAATTTTCCAATAATTTCTTTCTCAAGTTCATAGATTTCTGGCATCCCTTTTTGTAAGGAATAGAAATCAGTTAACTTTTCGATTGTTGAATTCTTAGAGCCATTCAGATTTTCATTGTCTAAATTAGGCTTTGATTTTTTACGTTTCTTTTTTGCTTCGGAAGCAACCCAATTTCCAATTAAATTTCCATTGTTGAAAATGGTAATTGAGCTATTGGGATCCAACAATAGTTCATATGGGGTGTCGAAATTTAATGTCCATACAAAATCTTGATTTGGATCTTTTATTGAAATATCGATGATATTTTTCGTGATTTCAACTTGGTTAATGGCAGCAACTAAATCGGCTGATTGAAGTTGTAGTGATATTTTTTTTGAAAAAGTTGCTACGTCAAAAATACGTTGTTTAAAGAAATTGTTTTCATGGTTTTTGCCTTTTAAAAACTCCTTTATTACGTATACATATCGGTCGAAAGTTGCACTAATATTATCAATTTCATTTACTTCTAGAGTTAATTGAATTTCAATATTTTTTTGCGGCGGGAAATGCACAGTTTCAAATTTGGAACAAATTGGACGCCATGAATTTTTAAGAGAATTTATATGGTTTAATGCATCTTTTTTATTTGTTTCTTGATCACAAAACACAATCATATCATAAATACCATTGATGCAAGGATGTGAAATAGATGGAATATAATAGACTTTATAAATTCCTTCAAACTCAAGTATTTTATCAGTAAAATCTTTAAAAGTAATAAGGGGATTGGTATTTCTTGCTAATGCAAAATCAAAATATGGGCTATTTTCAAATGCAGTATTGCCTGTTGCATCAATTACGTGTTCGGTTTGGTAAGAAATATCGGCAATAGCCAAACACAATTGTTCAAGAATGGTAATACCTGGATCGTGAATATTGTGATCGGTCCACGCCGTACCACTATATTTTTGAATGAGGGAAATTCCTTTTTCTCTCAGTTCAACAAGATCAAAGTCGGGGTCAATGACTTGATCTGTTTCAATGGCATATTTTTCCAACTCATCACTCATTTTACTTTTTAGAAGTTTCTGGAATTAATTTTTGAGTGTCGGAAATTACTTGATGTTGTATTTTTTTTATAAGATGATAAACTTGTTTATATGGCAAATTTGCGAGACCATCTAAAATGAGATTGACCTCTTCGGCTGTGAGATTTAAACTAAGATCTGTATTTTTCTTTATTCCCATAACAAAGAAACATTGAATTTAATATTTGTTTCGCGAGAGAATGGTCTTAGCGTACGCACTTGAAGGGCATAGTTAAAATATTCACCAAACCAACGAAATTCAATTCTGTTTCTCGACCGACCGAAATAATTTTGGGTTTGATTGATTCCATCTTTACTTTTACCGTAAGTACAAACACAAATTGCATGCGTGATAGCATGCGCTCCTTTTTCACCGCAAGAAGAAATAACTTCAAAGGCTGAATAATTGGATAGATTGTCTACAATATTGTGCCATTGGCCATCCGCTGGAACTTCGCCAAATTGGTAATAACCAATTCGACCATGTGAACCAATTATTCCATTTACATCTAAAGCATGCAGGGGTTTTTCTACGCCAACGCCAACTTTACCATCTTTACTCAGTGTAAGTGTAGCATTTTCATTTTGAGAATGCTTAAACTTTAGATGGCTGTCGCTGCTTTCGTCATCATCTAATTCAATTCTCCAAAATGCATCTGTGTCGTCGATGTTTTGTTTGAAAGTAATTAATGCCCTAGTGTGTTTAGATTCAAGCGTTAAACCATCATCTTCATTTACAACTATTGCATCATCTAAATGATTCAAAGTAGAATCAATAAAGTCTTGAAAGTCTTCCTCTTTTGGAATTCTGCCTTTAATGAAATAGTTTTTAAGTTCTGATCGTCTACGTGAACCCATAATTGTTGTAAATTTATGAACAAAAGTTTGATTTTTTTGCAGTAAACGCAAAAAATATTGGTGCAGTTTTAAAAAAATAAACTTTAAGCCAAAGAATATTGGAAGTTCACAAATTTTTTAAAGAGAATTTATCAAATAAATATTTCGTCGGTATCAGATTTTTTGGAAATTTCAGGTTTGTCGATTTGTAAATTGATCCCTATTTTGTTATTCCCAATTCCCGTTTTATATTGTTTTGACCTTAATTTTTCGACCAAAAAGTCGGTGCCTAATGTCATATTTGAAACTCCAATTCCATCGGAATTGTGCTTATTCGTTTCACGTATATCAAACAAATGATTTGTGCTTGGTATTAATAAATGATTGATAGCAGTTGGCTCAACCAAATAATTCAAACTGTTAAATTCTAATGGCAATTTTAGATTATCGTCGTATTTGGTATAACACGCAAAATTCGTAATGCTTTCAATAAACGGCAATATTTTAATGAGCGACAATAATTTTGAGCTATAAATCGATTTACCAAAACTAAATCCACTATTTGCAATACCTGTGATATTTAAGAAACCCGATAGAATGGCTTGATTTATTAATTTTCGCGCTTCATTTTTATCAAATCCAGCTTTAACAACAATATTGCATTTAATAATTAATTCTTCAAATACCGGATTTTCAATTATATAGGTAGAACCAATCGGGCTATTTTCCTCCAAGAAGAGTTGAACAATTTTTAGTTCCTGCGACGAGAATTTTGGCCAATTCCCTTCAAATAACGATTCTTTTTCAGATGTGGGAATTAATACAACCCTTACCAAGCCAGCCTTAACATATTCATGTTGATCTTTATTTGCAATCAGTAAAGCATCTTGAATTTTAGGGAATTTTATGAGTAAAAATTGTCTTAAGTCTTGTAAATCGGAAATTCTATTTTGTGTTTTAAATTGGAACGAAAACAAACCAGATTTGAATCCTAAATTCGGAATTGGACGAATTTTCTTTTGATTTAGTGGCGAAATGATTGCAACTGTTTCTAATAAATTCTCTGGAATTTCAACGCCTTCAATCACTGAAATTTCAGTTAATTCTCGGGTGTCATTCACAAATAGATGCATCACTTGCGTGTTTATTTCAGAGATTCTGTTTAGTGAATCATCTTGAAATGAACATATCTTTAACCAATTTGGTTCAAACGAATCTTCATGATTTTGCAATTGATTTAAAAGCACCAGTCCTGAGGATTCAAATTGAAGTGTTTCATCTTTTATAATTTGATCCTGAGATATTTTATGCCATTGATTATTAATTAGTTGACTCCATTGTTTTTCGCCCGCTACCAAGTTGCCATTTGCGCTTTCCGGCAATTTGAAAAATAAATGCGCCATGCCGTCTTGCAATTTATCAAATTGTAGATAGACTGCACATTTAAAATTATCCGTTGGCATTAAATGTTTCGATGCAAATGCGGGTAAATCTAAAAGGTAATTATCAATTCCAAATATTTCAATTCTTGATTTTAATTGATTTTGAGGGATAACTTCTGATAGAATAGCTTCTACAGTTAAGTTTCCAACAAGTGGAGTATATGGTTCTAATAAATTCTCTTTTGATTTAGCAGTACTTAATTTTTTCTGTAAAAAATCATTGTATTTATTGTGTCCAAAAGCACCTGTTGGATTATATAACTCCAAGCATAAATAACCATACTTCGATTTATTTGGTTCTTTTAAAAGTTCGTAAGACTTTTGTGCTTTTTGTAATCCAAGCCTTGAAATGTCAATTTCATTAATTCTTCTGATATTGGAAACTGGGCTATATTCATTTTCAGAATCACTTGAATCTGTAAATAGAGGTATAATTTGCTTGTCAGTTTCTGGAAACCAAGTTCCTGATTGTAAAGCAGATACAGTGGCAATGAAGTCTGTATTTTTTTCAATTAAATCGTAACCATCATATTGGTCTATCAATCCCTTTGCTGCATCCGTAAGCCCAAACCATTGCCAATTTATTTTCAAATTTGTCAAAGAATTTGTGAATAAAAGTGGATGCCCAATATAAAATTTTGATCCAATTTCAGGTTTGTTCCCAAAAATATTAAAAGGGGTATTGGTATCTAATTTTCCATAATCATTGTAAATTTCGACATTGTGTAAATCAATGACACTTGCTTCTATTTTACAATCTATAGGAGGGTTATTTGAGAAGAAATGATAAATATATTGGTAATCGTTTAGTATCTTAAATCGAATTTTAACAAAACCTTTTTCATCAACCATAGGTCTTTGGTCATCCGTATCTAATAACATTGTCCAAGCGCAGTGAAATCCAATATTTTCTATAAAAGAGACTTCTATACTCGTTCTATTTTTCTGAAAAGCAATTGGAATATCGGGACTTTCGAACCCGAAATATTCTATTCCCATAGCGTCTTTCAACCAATAGTTAAGAATAGACGAAAATGTGTCATCTTGAAAACTTCTTTTTATATCTGATTGGGAATCGAGGATGTTTAAGATATGTTGAATGGTCGATAATTCGGAAAAGGTAAATCCAATTTTCCATCGAACTACATTTCCCTCAATACCGAGTAACGAACTTTTTACTTGAAAATAGAAGGGGGAGAAGGTGGGATTTTCTAATGTTAAAAGTCTTTCTAATTTAAACTTATTTGGATATGAAATATCGAGTGAAATATTATTTTTACTCGTGTCATTTTGAATTTTGTCGCTAAAAAGGACTTTTTTTTGCTGAAGAATGATTTGATCATTTAGCGGAACATTATCTGTATTTGAAAGATAAATTTCCTGCTCTGGATTGGTAATTGCTTTGAAACTACTTCCCTCAATAATTGTTTTAATTTCAGAATCGGGATTCCATTGATATTTTGCATAAAACGATTCAGGTACTATTTCAAGAGGTGCAATTCTCGCAATGTCATTTAAAAAATAATTGGAAACCGATTGGTTTAAATTATCGCTATTTTTATTTGAAACTTGTTCGAGCATATCGCCCAAAACAAATGATATTGAAGTTAAAGGATCAATTTTCTGCTGGCTGATGAATTGATTTAATACAACTTCACATTCAGATTGGGTAATTTTCCAATTAATTTCAATTGTATCTATATCTGCATTCAGAGCTAAATATTTATCATTCCAAGTGTCGAAGGTGAAATTTTCTCCGGTAAATGGTATCGACATTGAAGCGTATAAGAGCGAACGAATTTTGCGGTATTGAGTTATAAGATCAGCTGCATGTAAGCGATTCACAACTCCCTCAAAATAATTTGCTGTTTCGTTGAATGAAGGAATAATATCGGCAATCAGAACTTGTTCAGAGAAAGCTGCATTTTTGAGCATTTCTAAACTTTCCAAGTGCCAAATAATTGAACTTGTAAGTTCTGCTTTGTGGCGACGCAAGGGTGCACTCCCTTTTAACCATTGCTGCTTCATTTGCAGGGATAAGTCCCGCAAATCTTTGATATTATTCGTGATCGTATCTCCAATAATATGTCCTAAAACAAGAGGTAAACTACTGCTAAAAAAGCGATTTAAGCTGCCATCAGTTCTTGAATTTGCGTCGTAATATTGAATATTACGAGAAATCTGCAGGATTGAGGAAAAAATATCGTTTCTATTGGTTGTGCGACTCAATGAGGCGAGATTGCTAATTGCTTTAACGTCGCTATCAATTCCAACTTGACGATTATGATTTCTATCCCACTTCAAATTAATACTGATTAGCTTCTTTTAAATAGAAAGGATAGACATAGTTTCCACGAGAGTTGGTGGAGCGAATCATGAAGTGAATATGTATTTTGATCATGCCTTCTTCGGGAATAATTTCAAAATCTACAGATTCAGTCACTATCATTGGTTGAAACTGTGTTAAACCGCTGATAATATTTTCTTCAATTGTTTTTAGTGTAGCTTGATTTGGTATTTCAAACAACAAAGGAGTTAAATCAATTCCAAAATTTCGATGGTAAATTCTTTCACCTGGACGGGTTGAAAGGAGTAAATGGATATTTTGTTCGATAAGATCTGCACCATTAATCAATGCAGTTTTACCTGTTGACGCATTAATTCGAAATGGAAATTTAATGCCAACACCTAAAAATTCATCTTTATTTTTTGAAGAACTCATCCGCCTATTAAAACTGTTGGACATAAACTCATAACGGTACCGCCATGTTGGCAAGTATCGCCCATTCGAGCTGCAGGTTTTCCTTTGATTAATACTGTGGCAGAGCCTTTCATTATTTTATCTGGGGGGCCAACACAAACGCAATTGTCGCCCATCAGAGCGGCAGGTAATCCACCGATTAAAACAGTGCTAGCGCCTGGTCCAATGATTGGACCACCAACATGAGGAACTGGCACGGGGCCCACCATTGTTTGCATCGGACAAACATGTAAATCTGTTACTCTAGCAGCGGGAGGCATAGTGCGAAAATAATGTTTAAGTCGGAAAAACGCACAATTACTTTTTGAGAAAGAATTAATTAATTTTAACTAGGGCACCTTTGACGGTCAAAATACCCGCTGCAGAAATTTCAGCTGTAGCTTTTCCAGCAAGTTTTAGGGTTGTTTTCGCTTCAGCAGTTATTTGAAGACCTTCAATTTTAACGGGGCCAGCGTCAGCTTGTAGCGTCAAATTCTTTGTCGCTTTAACAGTGGCATCTTTTGCACTTTTAATGGTAATTCCTGCTGTACCCAATTCAATGCTATTGCCATTTTTATCTTTAATTGTGATTCCTTTTGCGTCATCCATTAAAATTGAATTTCCACCTGGTGTTTTTAAAGTTAAATTCTTTTTTTCGTCATCAAATTCAATCGAAACTTTGTTTTTAGAAACAATTTTTCTCATGTTATTTTCAGCTTTCCATGCTTCGGGTGGGGTATTGGTTTTGTTATATAATGTTCCTAAAATTATGGGTTGAGAGGGATCCCCGTCTAAAAAGGAAACCACAACTTCATCATCTTTCTCAGGCACAAAGAAAATACCTCTACCTTTTCCAGCATCAGGAAAAGTAAGGCGTGCCCAAACAAGCGCATCTGTTCCAAAGTTGGGCAATAGAATTTGAATTCTGAGTTGTGAATTAGGATCGCCATCTAATTTTGTGACTTTTCCAAGATGTAAACCAGTAACAGGACTATTGCTACCACCCAATGTTTCATTGTTCACTGAATGGAGTTCTTCCCAAATAGATTTTTCATTGATTCCAAAATTCATTGTGGTTGTGAACATACCATCTGAAAAACTATGTTGAATACCTGAGCAGTAAAACTTACCGCTCATTTTACCCATTCCTTTAATTTCAACAATATCGCCTAATTCAACATCTGCTTCGCCCAAAACGGTTACAAAACCGGTATAGCTTGCCAATAATGAACGAACTATTTTGCCATTCACAATGCCTTTCAAAGAATCAGCTTTGTGAATTCCAGCGGTATATACTCCAACTGCCTCTTTAGGCGCAGCCATGTCTTTTATTTTGGTGGCAGTTGTTATTGTTGGCAACGGTGGAACATCAGTTGTGTCGCTTGCTCCTATTTTCACCTTGCCAGTGTCGTAATCCCAATGCTGAACCGACATGCTCTTAATCGCAGGTTCGCCAGTTGCATGACTTTCAAAGGCAAGAATATCAGTTCCATAAGAATAAGTAAATGATGCGCTAGATGAGAGTACTGGTTTTTTAGCAATCACTTTATTATCGAAATTTGCAACTAGAAATCCATTTGCTTGGGCTCTCATAAGCAAAAAGTCCCAATCACTGACCCCATATTGAACTAGTTTTTCATGCTCAATGGTACAAGAATCGATTGTTGCGGTAACACCTGAATAATTTCCGATAAGTGCCTTCATGATGGCATCATCTTTTTTCTTCAGGAATATTTGCGTATTTCTACCCTTTGTCATTCCAATGGCTTTATCGGCACAATGGATGATGATGAAACTTTTATTCAAGCTAATTTCGGTAGCAATACCGGTAACTATACCTGTAAAAACTGCTGAAACAGATGTTGGCGTTCCACCAATTTTAATGACAATTGGATCGCCAATATTGACAGTATTGCTTTCAAAGAGGTCGAACTTTTGTAAAGCAACATCACCATCGAGAATTCTAATTGAAGCTCTGCAGATTTTATTGATAGACTTTTCTACTTGAATATCATAAACATGCGGCGATAATTTTGATGCAGCACCATTGACTGTAAATTCTATAGTTACAGTTTCATTATCATTACCAAAAAGGGACATTTTGTGTTATTTTAAAGGTGGGAAATATAAAAGTGAACCTAATTTCAGATTTCGAATTGATTTAAGTCCATTAATTCGTGCAACTTCAATATAATATTTAGAATCACCATAAATTTCTTGACAAAGGCTCATAATGGTGTCGCCTTCTTTTATTTCAATTTGGTGAGACACATCGGGCGATTGTCTGCTTTGTTCGGCAAGCATTGCTTTTGCGGAAATAACTTCTAAAAATTGTGTTTGAATTGTTGCTCTAGTTGGTTCACCTTTGTCGTTAAATCTACCATAAATAATTTGGTATTCTTTAACTGTTGCTTTCATATTAAGATTATCGCCCCATTCAATTAATAAATAATGAGGTCTATGAGTTGAAGATTCGTAACCCACAATATCTTCAAATATTTCAATTCTCTCACTTAGCGAGAGTAAAGTTTCAGCTGCTGGTAACCCTGCAGATAGAGAAAACATATAAACTGGTTCAGCCGCAGGATCAATCACTAATTCTACATAGAGTAATTTGGGTTTTATATTTACAAACTTCGGATTGATACCAGTAAAACCTGTAGGTTGAGTTAAATTAAACGTGTGGGCAGTTTTAACTTTTAGAGTACTAGGATTGAAAGGAAATTTGTACATCAGTTTACTAAAATTAAACGCTAACATTGGTTTAATTTTAGGAAAAACAGATTGAGTACAGCTTACGTCTTTGAATGCTTGTATTTGAAATTTATTGAAAGATGTTAGTAACCCAGTTGGCATAATTAACGTTTATTTGTTTTTTTTATGGCATTTTGAATTTTTTTATCCAATTCTTCCATTAAGTTTAATTTAAATTCTTCTAAAATTGAATCAATATCCTCGGTGTCAAATTGGCTATTTTTATTTGATTTTGCTTTATCGTCAGAAGGCTCAATAGAACCACGAATAATGAGTTTTTTAATTTCAGTCATGGTTCATCAATATCATTTAGAAGGGCAACAATGCATCTAAAAGACCACCTTGCACTCTAATTTGAATGTAAGATGAATATTTCAATTGTACTTCTTCGGTAAGAATACCTGAAGTTTGAGCGTTAAATCCGGAAGTAGACCATTTCACAGGATAAGCGTTGTTGAATAACCAACAATATAAAGGCATGTGTTTGTGATCTAAAGCACTTACAACCACGGGAATTGGAATTCGGCGTTGTGTAATAATACTTAAATTCATCCAGTCAATTAAATAAGAACCTGTAAGCATACCGCGTTTTAATGTCAGCGTTCCATAATCAGTTGAAACTGGAGCAAAAAAAGGGACTTTATTGTCCCCCAAACTATCTGTTTCCATAACGATAGTCCTTTCAATACCAGAGATTTCTTGAAATTTAGTTTCAATGGTACGATTTGGAAGGGGGAAAATAAAGTCCACTCGAAAATGATAGCCCGTTAATGGTTGGTCATCCGTAGAAAAAAACATCTGATCAATTCAAATTAGGCATCATGATAAATCTTAAGCTAGAGAAAGTCCTTCGTGAACAATTGTAATTGTTTCAACAGCAACTTCACTTGCGTCAGATTTCAAATCTGGGTTTTCAACTTTTGAAGGCCAAGCATTTTTCAACACCCATGTCATAATTGCAGCATGTTGCTCATCTAAAAGTTCAATTGTAACAGTCTTACGAACTGGATCGTTCATTTGAACTGCGTTATACCAATCCCAATATTCTTGGTGGTCTTGGAATACACCTTTTTTAACTACAATATCACCGAACTTGCGTAAACCTGACATTTTTTGTGTGCTAAATTCAACACTTGCACCATCTCTATATTCAATTACATCTAAGGTTGTGTTTAAACCTGTTACTTCATTGCAATTGATAACTGTACTATCGAAAGTCACTCTAAAGTGAAACCTTGGTAGTGGATAATCTGGATTAGCCATATATTTTTATATTTTTTTTTTATTAGTTAGACAAATGATTAATTAAACTTATGATTCTTGTAATTTGTGAGAGAATTTCAATACGATGAATTCGGCAGGTCTTACTACAGCCATACCAATTTCAATGTTCATTCTACCTTCTAAAATATCAACTTGTGACATTGTAGTGCCTAAGCCAACGTTTACGAAATACGCTTGATCTCCAGAAGCACCTGCCATAGCACCTGCTTTCCAAAGATTGTTCAAATAGTTTTCGATCATTGCTTTAACACGAATCCAAGTAGATGCGTCGTTAGGTTCGAATACAGCCCATCCTGTTGCGTTACGTACACTTTCTTCAACCATATTGAAGAAACGACGAACAGAAACATAGCGCCACTCGTTATCGTTACCAGCCAAAGTGCGAGCACCCCAAACCAATGTACCTTTACCAGTGAAACTTCTAATTGCATTTACACTCTTACCGCTAATTACATCAACGTTTAAGTCTTCTTGCTGAGCGTCATCAATTTTAACAACTGGTCTAGAAACTGAAGCTAAACTTACGTTTGCTGGAGCTTTCCAAACACCTCTTTGATTATCAACCATTGCATAAACACCTGAAACTGCACCTGAAGCTGGAACTTTAGCAAGTTCTTTCAAAGTTTCGTTTACAATGTTTTGCAATAATGGGTTATTGTCAAATGCAATTTTAGCTAAATTATCTTTAATTGATTCAGCATCTTCAACAATACTTGAAAGGATATTGCTCATGTCAACACCAAATTTATACATAGCATCTTTGCTAAGTTTATTTTTGGTATCAGCATTTTCTTGGTTGGCAATTGAAGCATTCGCAATTGGCTCTCCTAAGTCTAGGGTAGAGAAATTGCTTGCATTGAAAGCACCAGAACCAATTGCAGCATCTGCAGAAGCGAAGTTTTTCAACAATGCAGAGAATTTCGAACTAGCGTTAACTTTAACACTCATTTCATTTGCAACAGGAGCACTATTAAAGTTTCCGATAGCAAAATCATAAATTTCTTTCATTGATGAAGCAACATAACCTGCTGCTCCGTTGATATCTGCTGCAGCACCGCTGATGTTGTCTAATAGGTTAGTTAAACCCGTTTTGTAATCTTTTTTCGAAAAGCCTTTAATGTTAGCTAAATCTTTAACTGACATATTCAAGTTTTTCAATGAAAGTGGGTGAGAACAAATTTCTTCTAAAGTTTTGTCTTCTTCACCTACTTTTACTTTAAGGCTTTCATGCTCATATTTGTGAGGCAATGCATTGAATACCCAAGGGTAGTATGCAGCACCATATTTCATGTTGTTTACACCAACTCCATTTCTGAAGTTCAAAACAACGTCTTTGTCGCTTCTGTGTAAATATCCTTCATAAACGTCTAAAACAGCAACTCTGTCTTGCATTTCAGCGCACTGCATCAACATTGCTTGTTGAAGGCTGTAGCACTGGTCAGATTTTGGTAATAAAACTGCATCAGGACAAACCAAAATTGTTGGTTGGTTTTCTCTTCTGCAAGCGTTTAAACCATTTTCAAGAGCTTCAAAATCAATGTCATCTGAATAAGATCCTACTGAAACGATGTAACATTCACCTCCGCCATTTGCGAAGAATAAACGTACAGAATCATAAAGGAAAAACGACTTGTCTGAATTTACTGCTGTAACTTGTAAAGAAGAATCTAGTTCAACACTAATTTCTTTAGGAACGTAGCCTCCGCCGAAATTTTCAACGTAGTCTAACATAGATGAGACGTGTACTGCGTTGTTTTTTACGCTAGCACCGCCCTTGATTGCTTTGGCCGTGTAACCAACAAATGCAGGAACTGCTGTTGGAACTTGACCTACGGAAGGTGGTAAAGTAGAAATCTCTTCTACATACACACCAGGGGTTTTGTAATTTGCCATAGTATTCGAATGTTTTTAATTGATTGTTCACAAAAATATTGAATTATAACTTGATTTCTTTAAGGAGAGCCGGGAAATGTGGGTAACTAGGAGATTTGCCCAAATCGCGCAATGAAAAATTGGGGGTTTTTACCTTTAATTTTGTCTTTATTCCATCTTCTGAAACCCAGTAAGAATAACATTCTAAGTCGTTTAGTTGATGTACTTTGATTGAGTTGGCTGACTTGAAAAATATAAAATCAGAGTTATCAACATTTTCCCCTTTAAAGATGGTATTTTTGCTTTCGTCGTCGATCAAATTTGGTGTTTTTTTATTTTTAACATTGCCGCGAACTGCATAAAACAGCGGATATGATTTTGAATCGGAAATCATGTTTATTTCATTAGAAATCTTTGATATACAACTCGCAAAAAAGTTCGACGGGCGATGAATAACCATTTTCAAACTTCCTAATTTTTGGTATCCAGTAGGGAGTGATATGAGTTTATCTGTTTTTAATATTTTACCTGCATTTAAATTCACCAACATTGGAAAGTTTTCTAATTTTTCAATTTCTAAATTAAAATGATGCTGATGATAAAAAATTGGGGAATCTTCAATTTCGGTATATTGCTGAAAATTTAGATCATTTACCCCTAGATAAAATTCTAATTCTAAAGATTCATTTAGGGGCGTAATTTCAGGTAAATTTAGTTGATTTACAGAGAATGAAATCTTCAATTCATTGTTTGTGAATTTCCAAAGATGCCTGTGATTTTTTAACCATAATTGGGTTTTCTCACTAGGGAAAATACCCAAACATTCCATTTTTTTAGATTTAAAATAGGGATGAAAACTCTTGACCGTTAACCAATCGCAAAAACTCATAAAGCATCAAGATTTTTACCAATTCCTTTGATTAATTCGCTTTCATTATTCATTGAACTGTCTTTATAAATTGGAATCATACCAATTTTATAACAAACATGGGGCAATAATTTAGACCCCATACTTCCCCACAAATTGCTTAAATCGCGTACATCCATGTTTTGCAATTCGAATGTAATTGAATCTACATCACTTGGTAAATTAGGCAATTCAGATTGAGTGAATTTATTATTCGTAATGAAATATTGAAGAATCCATGAAATTAAATTCACACCATCGGGATATTGTTTTCCTGTGTGCGAAGCCGAAAATAACAAGTATAAGTTAATGAGCGTTGGTGTATTTCTTCCGAAATTTCCTTGCCAACCGCCAACTTTGTTTAACGTTTTATCTTCTTCAATTCTAAGTAAGGTGAAATTGATTATATTGTCTTGTTGAAGGGCTTTGTTTCCATTTTGATCAACAATATTTGACAATATAATAACGTCTTCAGAAATTCCAAATGCATATTTTACTTGGGAATTAATTTCCTTTTCAATTGCATTTAAAATTTGAAAAATCATAAGTTAACGTTTTAATGCCCAAACAATGAGTCGGGCAATATAGATTCCAAAAAATGAAATTCCAACTATGATAAAATACAATGTTTCAACTCCTTCAAAAAAGTTAGCCAAGTCAATCATTGTATCCGTAATGATATTTGCAAAAATATAATAAAAGATAAAACCCATTAAAGGGGCCAATAATAATGTTGTAAAAAACCATTTGACTTCTCGGGCAAAGGCAACTTTAAATTGTTCTTTCTTTTTGCTTTCGAACTTTTTAAACAATGAATCTTGGCTTTCAGATGCCGCTTTAAAGCTCTTGCGATAAAGTTCTCGCTCTGTTCTTTGCTCTAATCGTTTAAATAAAACATCTGGATTCATTGTCACAAACCTAATAAAAAAATTTGAAATTAATGTAAAATTCAGCTGGTTATTGAATTTTCATAATTTTTACAGGCAGATTGGAAAAAATTCAAAGAGAATTCAATAATTTTGACACTGGATGATTCCAGACAATTTCATTAAATCCATTGCTGCCGATTTAAAATGGTTGGAGAAACTCGTTGAATATAGAGTGAGGGTTTTCCATAATCCGAATTTAGAATTTGATTTAAAATTAAAATATCGCAATATTCAACTAAATTGGTTCAACTCGAGGAGCAGTTAATTCATGCAAAAGTTAACCTTAAAACCATTGAACAAAGGTCTGAAGGTTAATGAATCATAATAAAACCTAAAATGGAAACAAAGAATAGCATTCAATTAAATTCAACCTATATAGAAAGAGAATTTTTTTGGTTAGAGAATTTAATCAAATATCAATTAGGTAAAGCTGATTCGGAATTGATAGATAGAATAGAAAAAAAAGGAGAAATACAGCCTCCCAATCTTACAGCAGGAACTTTTTATACTGATTTTATCATTGAAAATAATATCAATGGAATTGAACGCGGAATTTTATTAATTACTTTAGCCTCTTATCTGAAGCCTAAAATATTTGATCCTCTTTTAGAATTGGCTCTAAATGAAAAGCTTTTTGATACCCGTTTAGGGGGTATTATTTCAAATAATCAAAACACATTCATCCCAACAGGAGAAACAATCATTTTCTTGCTTACAAATGATTCTATTGCTGAACGGTTAATCATTATGGATATTTTAGAAAATAACCATTGGTTTTTTGATCAGCAAATATTGACATTCGACAATATTTTACCAAATCGCCCATTAAGCCAGTTTTCAATTCATATGACCAAAGATTATGTCAATAAATTGACCACTGGGATTTCTAACAAACCAAATTTTTCACTCACGTTTCCGGCAACATTGATTACCACTAATTTGGATTGGGAGGATATTGTGCTTTCTGATCAAGTGAAGGATGGGTTAAATGAAATTGAACTTTGGATTCGATTCGAAAAGAAAATTTTGGAGGAATATGGGCTAGGTAAAAAAATAAAAAGAGGGTTTAAAACTGTTTTTTATGGACCATCGGGTACAGGTAAAACTTTGGCTGCTTCCTTGTTGGGTAAGAAATATGGGTTAGATGTTTACCGCATTGATTTGTCTCAACTTGTATCAAAATACATTGGCGAAACAGAGAAAAATTTAAGCAATTTATTCAACCAAGCGGCAAACAAAAATTGGATTTTGTTTTTTGATGAAGCGGAGAGTTTGTTTTCGAAAAGAACCAATAATTCATCTTCAAATGATAAGTATGCCAATCAACAAGTTGGATTTTTATTGCAAAAAATTGAGGAATATTCTGGGGTGATCATATTGGCTACAAATTTAAAAGGCAATATTGATGAAGCATTTTTGCGCAGATTTCAAAGCATGATTTATTTTGAAATTCCTGAGGTTGACCAAAGATATTTATTGTGGATGTCTGCTTTTGGTGATAAATTTGTTCTTGAAGATGGCATTGATTTAAAATTGATAGCAAAAGAATATCAATTGGTTGGAGGCCAAATTATAAACATTGTTAAGTCTGCAATTTTAAGAGAATTAGGCAATAATAGTGAAATGATTACTGAGAAAATTTTAATCGAGTCGATTAAGAAAGAACTTAAGAAAAATTAGATTGAGTTGAAATTTAAATATTATTGTTTATATTAGCACAGTTAAACTAAATCAATGACCAAAATTAAGCATACATATGAAAAACTAATTGAAATTCTTAACAAGAATAATTTTGATTCATATGAATACCCATCTGAAGACAAATGTGATTATTTGTTAACTGAAGTCAAGGAAATTCCTGAAGAAAAAGCGATTGTGGCTTTGATTGTTACAGATCCTTTTGAAGACTATCGGTTACTCACATGTTATTTAAATTTTGATAACATTCCCAAATTTGATTTTAATGGGCAGTGGTTGGATATTATAAATCAAGCAAATTTTGTTTTGCCATTGCCTTGTCTATATATATCCGACAACGGGGTGCATATGAAATATAGTTTTCCAATTGGAAATTTAGATTTATCTCTCGATATTGAAAATGTGATAACTACGATTATGTTATTTCATAATCAAGTTGAAAAAGTATTTGACTTAGTCTATGTTAGATTACAACAAATAGATATGGATAATGAGCCGGAAGGCATTATAGAGTCTATTATGAATTGGGATAAAGAATGGAATTTGGCTACTTCAGATGAAAGGAATTTAGAATGAATGATAAAGTGCAATCAGCTGCATCGCCGGTAGAAGATATAATTCAGCGTAAAAGGTCTAGAACTGCGAGTGAATTTGAACATGTGAATCCATCGTTGGTTGGTGAAGCCAAAGAGAGAGCTGAAAGCGCGATGCCTGAAGCAGCCGTTGCGCCGCCCGAAGCAGAAGTTGCGAAGCCTGGTTTAAAAGGATTTAAGGCAAAATTCATGAATGCCTTGCCATTTGGAATTGGCGCAAACAAAGCGAAAGAATACGATAAACAAGCGAAAATACAATCATTATTCAAGGATAGAGATGACAATCCTAACTTGAATGAAAGAATTGGAAAGGGTAAGGGTAAAACAAAAGCGATACCAATGGTTGGTGGGGTGGTTGCACCGTTAGGAGGATTGGCAGTAGGAACTACAGCTGTTTTAAAAGGCCCTGATCTGAGTGTTGACAACCCGGATATAAGCAAATTCGATCAGTTTGCTGCGGGCGGTATGGGAGGTTTACTTGGTTTAGGTGGCCTAGCTTCTGGTGCGCTTGCTATAAAAAATTATCGTGCAGGATCGCGTCGTGTGGATGAAGCTATGAAAACTGGAGATGACGCCGGTAAAAAATTAGGTAGTTCTCAAGTTGATAACAGTAAACTTGGAATGGGTAAAGCTGCATTAATGACAGCATCAGCTGGAGTTAAACTTGCGGGAGCATTTGGTGGTATGGCAATGCCAGCTGCGAAGGTAGCAGGTTCTGTATTAGGCGCTGCATCGGGTGCCTTATCCGTTCTTGAAGGTTTATATAAGGGTTTTAAAGAAGCAAGAAGTTTACATAAATTAATCTGGATGAAAACCCTTTCATCAAAAGGTGAAATTTGGAGAAAGTTCATAAGAAATAAAAAAGGAGCAAGATTGGCTGTTCAAGGAGTGAAGGTTGCGCTTGGTAGCGTTGCAATTGCTGCGAATGTTATGTCTGGTGGAGCTACTTTAGGGGCTGCTTCTGCTGTTGCCGGATTAGGTATGTTGGGCACAAAGATGGCACTCAATTATCAGAATCGTCGAAAAGCCTCAGTAGAGAGGAAAAAGATGTTTGGAAACACAATGGAAGAAGCATATGATTCTGGTAAAATTGTCAAGAATCATACTCCTGAAGAACAAGAAAAAAGGAAATCTCAACCATTAAATATGGACCCAAGCAAAGAAAAACCTTTAGATCGGATTGAAGCTGGCAATTTGGTAAAAAGAAAATCTTCAGAAGTTAGTAGAGTTTCGGGTGAAATTGTTGATGTATTGAAATCAAACAATTTCGAGGAGGAAGTGAAACAAGATGGTTCAGGTACTATTCAAGCTTTGGTAGCCAAAACTAAGGTTGGTTTCACGTCAAAAATAATGAGTCTGTTTAGTAAAAACGAAAAAGAAGAAAAAGAAAGAAAAGAGGCAAATGATGCTTTAGACAAACTCGAACCAAATAAAAAAGAATATTATGATGCTTTTGAAATAATAAGGGCATTAAAAATTACTAAATCTGAAGCAGTTTCGCCGTCGGGTCAGGAATTGATGGAGTCGAAAATTTCAGTCGCTAATTCAATCTAATCCCAATACTAACCTAGCCACGTTCTCACTCACATTCGTGCCTTTGGCGCTCAATTGAGCCCAAAGTTCATCGTAGCCAGCTAAGATGCTCTTATTGGTGTCTTCCTGCTGCAATCTCTGCGCAGCGCCCCACAAGGTTTCAACATCCATTTTTTGCAAGTGTTCTTCAATTAAGCTCCGCTGTAACAATATATTAACCAACGATATATACGGAATCTTTAGCAATTGCTTCCCTACAAAATAGGTGAGTTTATTGACCCTGTATGCAACCACTTGTGGTACTTTAAATAAGGCAGTTTCTAATGTTGCAGTGCCACTTGCAACCAATGCAAACCCTCCTGTTTGTTTTGCTTCATTTAAGATTTCGAAAGTTTGATTAAATACCACAGTTGCATTTAAATCATTCTGTTGCAAAATTTCATTGTAAAACGCAATGTCCAATCCTGGAGCCCCAGCAACCACAACCTCAACATTGTTGAGTTTATTGGCAACTTTTATAAAATTTGGCAGTAGAGTCGTGACTTCATTTCGTCGGCTACCTGCGAGAATGGCAATTGTTCTTGTCTGATTTGTGATAGACTCTTTACTTGTTTCATTTGTTTTGTTGAATGCCACAACCGATTCATATGTAGGGTTTCCTACATACTTGCAGGGCATCCCAAGTCCCTCAAAAAAAGAAACTTCAAACGGAAAAATCACGTACAAATGGTCAATGCATTTTTTCATTGTTTGAACACGGCCTTTATTCCAAGCCCATGCTTTTGGGGCAATGTACCAATGCACCTCAATGCCATTTTTCTTAGCAAATTGTGCCAAGGGTAAATTAAATCCGGGGTTGTCTACAAATACTAAGGCATCAGGTTTTTCCCGAAGAATGTCTGCCTTCGCCTGTTTCATGAATGCTTTGATGGTTCGGATATTTTTAACAACCTCCATCAACCCCATGTAGGCGCGATGTTTGTAATGCGATAACAACTTGGCACCTTCATTTTGCATTAAATCGCCACCCCAAGCCACAATTTCTGTAGCTGGGTTAACTTTCTTGATTTCAGCTATGACCCTCGATCCGTGTTGATCACCACTGGCTTCTCCGGCAACAAAAAACAACTTCATTTTAGAAAGCTTGCAGCTCTATCACCATGGCTAAGATAGCCAGTAGCATTGTTGAAATGAGCATTCCTCTGTTGAAGAATATCATTTTGTCGAACTTCATCATATAAAAGAAAAGTCCAATATTCCCGGCAATTCCAACCTGAAATGGTGTGTTGTAAACGTGTCGTAGATTGATAATACTTTTTACAAAAGTACCTGCATGTATTCCCATCGACATGGCAATGAGGGTTCCAAGGGTAATAGGGATCAATAAACCCGCAATAAACCCTAATAACATTTGTTTTAAATTAAGTTGTTTCATTTAAATTCCATTGATTAATAGATCCAATTCTTTGGTGATCAGTAAGATCAAACATTGTAGGCACAACTGAAATAAAGTCATGTTCTAAAGCCCATTGGTCGGTGTCTTCACCTTTATCCATGTTTACAAATTGGCCTGTCATCCAAAAATAATCTCTCCCAAAAGGGTCTTTACGGCGGTCAAAATCTTCCTTCCATTTTGCTTGCGCTTGTCGGCAAACTTTAATGCCCTTGATGGTTTTATCTTCAGGAACAGGAATGTTTACATTCAGCAAAGTGCCATAGGGCAAATCATTTTTAAGGGTTTCTAGAGCAATTTTTTTGATATATGGTTTGATAGATTCAAAATCGGCGTCCCATGAATAGTCACACAATGAAAATCCAATCGATTTCATGCCATCAATAGATGCTTCAACTGCAGCCGACATGGTGCCCGAATAGATTACATTGATAGATGAGTTGCTTCCATGGTTAATTCCTGAAACCATTAAATCGGGTTTTTTATGAAGGATTTTATCGATTGCAATTTTCACGCAATCTACAGGAGTTCCACTGCATTGATATGATTTGACTCCTTCGTATAAATGCACTTCTGTGAATCGAATTGGCTGGTTTATTGTAATTGCATGTCCCATAGCGCTTTGAGGCTTATCTGGGGCAACAACAATCACTTCTCCAATTTCTTTCATAACATCAATGAGTGCTTGAATTCCGGGGGCAGTAATGCCATCGTCGTTGGAAATTAAAATGAGTGGTTTATGATGTGACATGAGAAATACAAATTTACGAAATAGATTGTTAGTTTTTGTTATACAAAAATATTTGCAAAAAACGCAGTAAAGTTAATTTTGAGTTGCATATTTGTGCGAAATGAACACATTTTGCTTAAAAAACAACCACTTTTTAGTCAGTATATCAAAAATCGGAGCAGAAATAATTTCTATTGAAAATACCAATGAAAACAAACAAATATTATGGACACCAAATCAAACGCATTGGAATAGAACAGCGCCAAATTTATTTCCTATAGTAGGACGATTAAAAAATGATGAATATCATTACAATCAGAAAACATTTAAAATGTTACAACATGGATTTGCCCGAAATCTAGAATTTGAAGTTTCTAAATCTACTGAAACTTCTTTGTCCCTCATTTTAAAAAATAACGAAACTACTTTTGAACAATATCCTTTCGAATACCAGTTGGAGATTTCATTTATTCTCAGCGATTTTTCATTGGATATTCATTACGAAGTGCTCAATCATTCAAACGTTGAAATGCCTTTTTCAATCGGTGCACATCCTGCCTTTGCCATTGACAAATCTCTTGATTCATATCGATTGATTTTCGATCAACCATTCACTGCCGAGCGTTTTTTAATCGATCAAGGTTTGTATAACGGACACTCTGAACCAGTTATTGAAAATAGCAACGAGTTGCACTTAAATGATCAATTGATAGAAAACGATGCAATTGTATTTAAGAATCCTCCATTTTATAGTGTATCGCTATCAGATTTGGAAGGAAATAAACTGGTTACGGTAAGTAGTTCCGATTTTCATTATTGGGGGTTTTGGTCTAAACCTGGCGCGCCCTTCTTTTGTATTGAGCCATGGGCCGGATTGGCCGATTCTATAAACTCGAATGGTGATTTATTCCATAAAGAAGGGATCGAAATTCTTGCCCCAAATGAATTTAAGAAATTTGCATATTCTATCGAATTTCATTGATCTTAAACGAATTCTAACAATTCAACATCATTAATTGTCTATTTTTGCAATATGAATTTATATCTAATTTTAGGATTTGGCTTGTTTTTGGCTTCTCTCATTATTTCGAGAATTTTTTCAGAAAAAGGATTGAAAGTCCTTTCAAATGAAGAAAAAGGAATGCTGATTTCAAGTTTTTCTAAAATGCGTGTAACTTCAATTATTTTGCTCGCTTCTATCGTATTCGCTTATCTGGTTGTGATGTATAGCGGGGCAGGTGATTGGCTCACCCAACGAAATGTTCCGCCTACAACGGTTTATTTTATCCTCTTATTTATTTATATGGTTTTGTCTTTCGTGTATACTTACAAAAAACAAAAAGAATTGGGATTGCCAGATGAATATTTTAAAGCTCTAATAAAGTCGAATATCACCCGTTTTATTGGCATTATTGCCATGGTGATTGGAATTTATTTGGGATTTAAGTCGATTTAATTTTCGCCAATTCGTAACTTTTTAAACGGTTAATTTTTCCGTTTTCTGAAAAACACAATGCTTCAATTGTGTAAATTTCCTTTGGTTTATAATAGGGGTTTGTAAATTTCCAATTTTGAGGGATATTTGTTTGAGTTGTCAATAAAATAAGTTTTTGACCTAAAAGATCATCACTTTCATACCAGCAGCAAAACGTGTTGATTGGCCATGCAGTTTCCAATGCAATTTCTGATTCAACGGTTTCCAATTGAATCTTCACACCGCCTGAATTAATCGTAAAATCAATGCGTCCTTTCCAAATAAATTCAGTTTGACTTACAATTTCAATGAGATCGTTTGTGGCTAACCATTCGTGGTTCGTAATCAAATTTCTAAGTTGTAAGGTGTCATCGGATGTCATAGATATTTCAGTCTCTGGCAATACTTTATAGTTTTTTTCACCCAAAAATCTGCCGGCAAAATGAGAGTAAGTTTCCGTCATGCCAAACGTGTGAATCCATCTTGTATCTGGATATTCTTGTAGCAATAATTGTTCTAAATCCCTCGAAATATCACCGCCACCAATGAGCACGGTATGAAATTGGTGCAAGATATGTTTCGACTCTTCATGTTCAACAATTACAGCCAATTGCATTGGTGTGAGTGAAGTAATTGCAGCTGTGCCGTAGTAATTTAACAAAGGGTTCGATGAAGGCTCCACAACATCAATTGGAGTGTTCCAAACCGCACTTCGAACAAGTTGCATGAGCCCACCAACTTTGGTTACGGGCAAACAACAAAGTTGATATTTATTTATACTTCTTGTAAAATAGGCTTCAAAGGTTTTTTGAGCGCTCCATATCATTTTTCCCCTGTTCAGAATAAACGATTTTGGATGCCCCGTGCTTCCCGATGTATTCAAGCTAAATTCGGTTTGATTTTCATGCCATCCCTCAAAAAAAGAATGGGCATTTTTTTCATTGGTTTTATCCGAAAGCATAAGTTTTGAGCAAAGATACGCATTGTTCTATTTCCTCTTCGGAATTATAGTAATGCGTAGAAATGCGAATATTGTCGAGGCCGTTTTCTGCAACATGTCTCAAAATCATTTGATTCGAACGCGCGTGATTCACAAATCCAATGTTGGGATTGTCTTTTTTAGATTGCTTAATTCTAAATCCAATTTGTGCACCCCTCGATTTTTCCTCCGTTGGCGTTAACA
>CAMBFD010000006.1 GCA_945865625.1 Chitinophaga pinensis | reverse complement strand
AAATGCTAAAATTACTGATTTGGAAGCCAAATTGAAAGCATCTAGCTTAACAAATTGTGATGAATTGCAAACTTTGGTGAATCAATTAAAATCAGAATTGGCTGGTAAAAATGATAAAATTTCTAAACTCAGTTCTGATTTAGGTTTATGCACTAAAGATTTGGAAGATTTGAAAACTAAAAATGAAGATTGCCAAAAAGAATTGGAAATGCTCAAAGGAGATGATGCGGCACTCAGAAAACAAATCATTCGAATGGATGAGGAAATGGGTCAATTAGGAGCCATCATCAAATCTAAAGATACTGAAATTGCCAAATTGAAATCACAAGTTACAACTTTGCAAACTGATTTAAAGAAATGTAATGATACTTTAAATCCACCTGCTGCTCCAGAGGCTCCAAGCGGTGGCAATTAACATTAAAACACAAAATAAAGTCGTGCATTAATTCTGCGGCCTGTGAGATATTCAGGCACACCATAACGATTGTTATTAAGATCTTTAACCCAGCTATAAGCAATCACATTATTAATGTCTAACAAATTGAAAATATCTAATGAAAACCAAGCTTCATTGATGCCATGGAAAGATTTCCCCGATTTCGATTGAATTAAAACTTTAGAAAATCCAATATCAACCCTACGATAAGGAGGAATTACATTGGGCGTTGTTGTATACCTTGCCATTCCATCTAAGAAATAAGGCATTCCCGTGCCAACAACAAGTCTTAAATTTACTCTAACTGAAGGGTATTTCACCAATCTATCTTGGAAAACAATTGCAAAATTTAAGCGTTTATCGGTTGGTCTACGAAGCCAATCGCTTTGTACCATTTCATTGTTTTTATTCAAATAATTGATGCGTTCTTTGGTTTCCAATATGCTCACAGTGAACCAACTTTCGAGTCCCTTATTAAATTGTCCATAAATTCTATTATCAACGCCCCAGGCATATCCTGTTGAATTGTTGTTGGCATAATAACGAATGCGTATGTTGTCAAATAAATAGGGTACAAGGTCGGTCATGTATTTGTAATATCCCTCAATAGTATATTTAAATCTGCGATTCCAAAGTGTTAAATATCTGTCCATTCCCAAAACCAAATGGAATGATTTCTGAGACTTCACATCCGTATTTAAATTTCCATCAAAATCTCTTAACTCTCTGTAGAATGGAGGTTGGTGATAAGCACCAATTGAGAGTTTCCATGCAATGTCTTTTCGTTTTAAAGAGTCGTCAACTTTTGAGTTATATAGTTTGTTGGGTTCAAACTTTATACTCAAACGAGGCATCACAATTAACTCGTTATTTAGGCTCCAATAATTTGATCTCACACCAAACGTCATCCAAAGACCTTTCGCTTTATTGAGCGCAATCTTTGATTGAATAAAGCCGCTATATCTGAATGATTGAATTGAGTTAGAGGCTCGAACATAATCGTCGAGCATGATCGAATCTTGGCTGTAACTAAACGTTGCACTGTTATAATCTGCACTGTCGTTATACAACCACTGTAGAAATCGATCTTTTACGGTTTCTCGATTGATTCTAATTCCATATTTGATGGATATTTTAGAGGTTGATTTCCCTAAATTACCCAAGTGAGAAAAATTCAATATTTGTGAACGAAGTTGATTTCTTCCATGGTTTAAATAATATCCATAACCTAATGTTCTTAGTGGTTTACCGTAAGATTTTGAGCTCATGTCTCTGTCAAGTTCATTCAATTGGTAAGCACCTTCAATATCAAAATATTCTTGTTCATTAATATCGGTAATGCTCAATATCCACTTGAAGCTGTTGTTTAAATTCCTTTGGTAATTCACCGTCAATGCGCCCAATCCATATCTATAGTTCATGTTTTCTTGACCACCCATTAATACATTGAGCTGATAGGCCTGTTGAACGGTTCCAAATTCAGTTGTTCTAGATTCAGGTAACAACTGAAAGGCGTTGGTTGCAAAATTCCCTAAAAAGTTAATGTTCCATCGAATGCTAGGTTTCCATTCTAAATATGTTTGTACATCCATAAAATTCATGGCATAAGTACCCGCTGTATTTAATGTTCCAGTTAACAATGAGTTCGAAAAATGTCTGAAACTTAAAAGTCCCGCCACCTTTTTATTAGATCCTTCAACAGATGCAGAATTCATCATGGTTCCTAAGTTCACTTGTGATCTAAAAGTATCGGGTTTAATGTACTCTACATCCAATACAGAACTCATTTTATCGCCGTATTGCGATTCAAAACCTCCGGCACTGAATTTTACGGATTGTACCAAGTCGGGATTGATAAAACTCAATCCTTCTTGTTGTCCACTTTGAATTAATTGTGGACGAATGATCTCAATATCGTTTACATAAATTAAGTTTTCATCGAAATTGCCGCCTCTAACTGCAAACTGCGACGACATTTCATTTCCAGAACTCACACCGCCCAAAGTTTGAATGAGTGATTCTATCCCAGATCCAATTGCAGGATTTGCCCTTAGTTCTTTTGTTTTAACCTCATCTATAAAAGTACCTTTATCGCCTTTAATAATTTCGACGGCCAAAAGCAAATCATCACCATCTCCAAAATGAATTGTATCAGCACGATTGATAGAATTTTGCAAGGTAAATTTATATCCGAATACAATGTCCTTGCCAAGATATCCATGAATGATTACAGGGAAGAACTTCGCATTGAATTCGAAATATCCCAATTCATTGGTTGTTGTAATTAAATCTTCAGAATAATAGATTTCAACGCCTTTAACAGGTTTGTTTTTTTTATCCAATACAATGGCAGATAATTTAGTTTGGGCGTTTAAGCCAAAGCAAAAAGCTGCAAAAAAAAGGATAATGAGATGTTTCACTGTATTTAAACGCCAAAAACGTTTATTTATTTTGTGAGTTCCACCAATTCGGCGATGGTTTTGGTAGGGTTTTCAGAACCAAAAACTGTATTGCCAGCAACCAAAACATCTGCACCCGCTTTTGTGAGTAGCAGAGCATTGTTTAAAGCAACGCCGCCATCAATTTCAATGAGGGTATTCAAGCCCAATTCTAAAATCATTGCTTTGAGTTCGATAATCTTATTGTATGTATTTTCAATGAATTTTTGACCACCAAAGCCTGGATTTACACTCATTAAGCAAACCAAATCACAAAGCGGTAAAACGTCCCTCAATAATGAAACAGGAGTGTGTGGATTTAATGCAACTCCAGCTTTCATGCCTTGATTTTTAATTTCGCTCAGAGTACGGTGAAGGTGGGTGCATGCCTCATAATGAACTGTAAGTACATGGGCACCAGCTTCGGCAAACGTTTTGATATAACGGTCGGGATCAACAATCATTAAATGAACATCCAACGTTTTCACTGCCTTTTCTTTGAGTGGTTTCATTAAAGGAAATCCAAAAGAAATGTTTGGAACAAATACTCCATCCATAACATCAACGTGAAACCAACCAGCCTCACTGTTGTTAATCATTTCTATTTCTTCGTAAAGTTTGCCAAAATTGGCAGATAAAATCGACGGTGCGATGATAGCAGACATGATACAAAATTACTCAATTGAAATGGATTTCAATCTATCTCTTTTTATTTTTTAAAAGACAATACAATTCAATGCATTCAAAGGCTTCTTTCACATCGTGAACCCTAAGAATATGGCTCCCATGGTCTAAAGCAATCATATTTAAAGCAGTTGTGCCATTTAAGGCTTCACTTTGGCTTATATTCAGTGGTTTGTAAATCATACTTTTTCTTGAAATACCCGTTAAAACTGGTCTACCTATCACAGAAAAAACTTCGGAATCATTTAAAAGTTGGAAATTGTGTGAAACTGTTTTCCCAAAACCAAAACCCAAATCTAAAATCCAATCGTATATACCCATTTTCTCGAATAGATTCTTTTTGGTAACAAAATAGTTCAATACTTCTTGGGTCACATTTTCATATTCAGGATTCAAATGCATGTTTTGAGGATTCCCTTTTTTATGCATTGCAATGAATGGAACCTTATGTTTTGCAACAACGTCTAACATTTGTGGTTCGAATTCTCCAGCAGAAATATCGTTAATGATATGGGCACCAGCTAAAATACATTCATCTGCAACTTTAGCATAAAATGTATCGATGCTTATCCAAATATCAGGGAATTTTTCTCGCACGGCTTCTATCACCGGAATTAACTGGTTGAGCTCATGTGAATCGGAAAGGAGCGTTGCTCCAGGTCGAGTGCTTTGAGCCCCAAGATCTATAATGCTAACTCCATCGCAAATCATCGATTCAATATGAGTCAATGCTTCTGAAACAGATTGCGATCTACTTTCTGCATAAAATGAATCACTCGTGAGATTCACAATTCCCATCACAACCGGCGAATCGAGTGAAAGTAATTTTCCTTTTGACTGAAGTGTAAACATATTTGAATGAAAAAGGGAGCGTTGCCACTCCCTTAAATGATTGTTAT
The DNA here is from genome assembly GCA_945865625.1 of Chitinophaga pinensis. Classification (GTDB taxonomy): domain Bacteria; phylum Bacteroidota; class Bacteroidia; order NS11-12g; family UBA955; genus VMCP01. Next base: position 52,865 of record CAMBFD010000006.1, on the reverse strand, counting down.
ATTTAAAACTATTTTATTGTTTCGTCAGGATTGCCAACCATATTCTCAGGTCTTACCCATTCGTTAAATTGCTCATCGGTGAGTAAGTTTAAAGCGATGGCAGCTTCTTTTAATGTAGTGCCTTCTTTGTGTGCTTTTTTAGCAATTTTAGCCGCGTTTTCATAACCAATATGGGTATTTAAAGCCGTTACGAGCATCAAACTTTGATCAACTAAGCGTTTAATATTATCGTGGTTTGGTTCAATTCCAACTGCACAGTTATCGTTGAAACTTAAGCAAGCCTGTCCCAATAAACGAGCACTTTGCAACATATTTACGGCAATTACTGGCTTGAAAACATTTAACTCAAAATGACCTTGCGACGCAGCAAAAGAAACAGTAACATCGTTGCCTAAGACTTGAGCACAAACCATGGTTAAAGCTTCGGGTTGGGTAGGATTTACTTTTCCTGGCATGATCGAAGAACCTGGCTCGTTTTCTGGGATATTGATTTCACCAATTCCGCTTCTTGGGCCAGAACTTAGCATTCTGATGTCGTTTGCAATTTTAAAGCAACTCATTGCAGCGCGTTTCAAAGCACCGTGAAGTTCAACCATTGCATCATGAGCAGCAAGTGCTTCAAATTTATTTTCAGCAGTGACCAATGGCAATCCAGTTTCTTTCGCAATTAATTGCGCAACCAATTCAGAATAGCCTTTCGGGGTGTTCAATCCTGTTCCTACAGCAGTGCCACCTAAAGCCAATTCGGACGCAGGCAACATTGCTCTGTTGATTGCAGCAATGCCATTGTCTAATTGAGTTACGTATCCGCTGAATTCTTGACCTAATGTTAAAGGAGTAGCATCCATAAAATGCGTACGGCCAATTTTTACAATGTCTTTATATTCTCTTGCTTTATGCTTTAAAGTTGTTTTTAACGCTTGTAAACCAGGTAAAGTATAATCAACAACCTGTTTAAATACAGCGATGCTCATGGCTGTAGGGAAGGTGTCGTTACTACTTTGGCTCTTATTCACATCGTCATTCGGATGAAGGACTTTGTTTTCATCTGTTAAATTACCACCTTGTTTTACATGGGCTCTGTTTGCAACCACTTCATTTACATTCATGTTGCTTTGAGTTCCTGAGCCAGTTTGCCAAATTACCAAAGGAAATTCTTTGTCTAATTTACCTTCAATGATTTCATCGCAAGCGTCGGCAATCAGTTTATACTTTTCTTCCGATAAAACTCCCAATTTGAAATTTGCATCAGCAGCACATTTTTTGAGGACTCCAAATGCACGGATAATCTCAATTGGCATGCTGCCTTCAGGTCCAATTTTAAAATTATTGCGACTGCGTTCAGTTTGGGCTCCCCAATAGGCATTAGCAGGTACTTTTACCTCGCCCATGGTATCGTGTTCAATGCGGTATTGTGTCATAACTCTTGCAAAAATAATCTCCGGCAGTCAAAATATTCACTCAAAACAATAAAAGTTGTGCACCTTTTTAACCCGATTTAATCCAATTGTGCTTGTTGAGAATGACTTACGAAAAATTTATTACTAAAGGCTTGTCCCTCCAAAATTACGGTCAAAATATACAAACCATCTGAAATGCTGCCTAGGTTTATCGTGTTTTCTAGATCATTCGTCGCTTTGATTTCAGAAATGAGTTTTCCATTCATTGCAGTAATCGTAATTTGACTCGCCTTTACGTTGGTTTTAACTTGAATATAATTTGTAGCTGGATTGGGGAACGCTGTGATTTGCAATTGATTGTTGCCAAATATATCAACTCTTGGTTCAGTAGGTTGGTTCATTTCATTGTCTTTTTTACAGCCTTCCCATTGGCTATATTTCTTCAATGTTTTTAAAATTTGAGTATTGAGAAGATCTACATCTTCTTTCACGCCGGTTGGCTTGATATGGCTTCCACCTACGCCAGAATGATCTGTGATATAGATATAATCACCACCGGTTCCGGCAGACAAATACTTCATGCAAAATTCAGTCGATTGATTGATGCCACTCGCAGTAATCGGAATGATTTTAATGCCTTTAGCACTTGCCTTTTTAAGCAATACTTGAATGTCTTTTGCATTTTGATCGTGAGGAGGTGCATCCAAAATTAAAAAGATAATTTTTGTCAATGCTTTTTCGTTCCAATCCATTTCATTGATTGCAACATCCAATCCTGTTTGAACGGCTTCAGGGAAATCACCTCCGCCACCAGCGTATTGCTCACTTACAAACGATACAACATCGTCAATGCGATTCACAAATGGCATTTTGCGGGTTACATAATCATCGCCATAATCTTTATAAAAAACAGAACTCAAACGAATCGGAGAGCAGGGTGCAGATTGTTGAAATTGCATCATTACATCCATCAATTCTTCCTTTAAATAATTGATTTCATCGCCCATTGACCCTGTAGCATCTACCACAAAACAAACATCAACTTCTGACTTTACAACCGCTTTTTCACTTAAGTTAAATCGATCGTATCCCATGCCTGTAGGCTTGATTTTGCCCAAATTGATTATTTTACCGTCAATGACGATTGAAATTTTCATGAATGCATCCATTGGCATTGCTTTTTCATTCGGATTGTACCAAAGTTCGGCCTTCCCGCGATTGTCGGTTTGCGCTTCCCAAATTAACTGACCTTCTTTATTTTTTAGGGACACTTTTTCGCCAATCACAGGTTTATTGCTTTGGTCATAAATTTCAACCCCATACCGGTGGTTCATTAAATAAATTCCCCAAGTATTTTGTACAGTTTGCACATTTATATCGGCATGCGTTTTTTCGAATTTATCCCAATGTTCTAAATCATTCCAGATTCCAGCGGTTAAAACCCTTGCAGAACCTTCAGTTGCAGCCGGTTTTTTATAATCGGCGCCAATGTCATGTCTATCAGCTGTTTTTGAAACTCTACCTGAAGTTTTTGGCGAAGTGATTTTGCCATCGGAAGTTGCCATTTTTCGGGTCGACATACCAGAAGTAACAGGTGCCGACATTTCTAAACTTGGAGCCACAGAATAGGATTTGTCATATTCTGCATCTTTTGTTCTGATCATTTTTTCGGAAGTTTTATCGCCAAAATCCCATGAATAGATCAATTCGCCTTTTATGCTAGCAGTGTCTGTAACAACTTTGTTCGTTGGGACGATCCGTTTTGCGATATTTTTAAATTGCGCATTTAGCTTCATCAATTTATTTGGATAAGCAATGTCTATAGATTGATAAGCATACACTTCTTTGGTCTTAAAGTTCTTTGTTTTTACATTGTAAACACCTGGTTTTAAATGTGGAAATGTGAATTCATTCGATTGATTTAAAAATCCAGAATCGATTGTGTTTCCTTGGCTATCTAATGCCCAAACTTTAATTGAATCTTTGTGAATTATTTTTTTGTTAAAATTTTTAAAGGAATTTGAGTCATTTGATTGAATAAATGTAACAATTCCCATTGTTCCAAGTGCAATTGCTGTCAGTGTATTTTTCATAACGATTGATTTTATGAGGGTTAATATCGTATCTAAACAAAAGGTAAATGGGATTTTCAAACTTATTTTTACTTGGTGAAATCTTGTTAGTGTTAATATGACATTTACTAACCCCAGCGAAATAATCCTATATTTGCAATTAAATATGGCAGATAAGAAGTTTTTAGATGCATTGAGCTATCATGCAGATGGTAGACCGGGCAAGATTGAAGTTGTTTCTACCAAACCTACGCAAACGCAATTCGATTTAGCATTGGCATATTCACCTGGAGTTGCCGAACCTTGCTTAAGAATTGCAGAAAATGTAGAAGATGTTTACAAATACACCGCCAAAGGAAATTTGGTGGCTGTTATTTCCAATGGTACTGCGGTTTTAGGACTTGGAGATATTGGACCAGAAGCCTCAAAGCCAGTGATGGAAGGGAAAGGTATCTTGTTCAAGATTTTTGCCGATATCGATGTGTTTGATATTGAGTTAAACTGTAAAAGTATCGACGACTTTGTAAATACAGTTAAAGCCATGGAGCCAACTTTTGGTGGCATTAACCTAGAAGACATTAAAGCCCCTGAAAGTTTCGAAATCGAAGAGCGTTTAAAAGCCGAATTGAAAATTCCAATTATGCACGATGATCAGCATGGTACCGCAATCATTTCTGGTGCTGGTTTGTTAAATGCATTGAAAATTATTGAAAAGAAAATTGAAGAAGTTCGACTTGTTGTGAACGGCGCGGGTGCTTCTGCAATAGCCTGCACTAAGCTTTTTGTATCCCTCGGAATTAAAAAAGAAAATTTAGTGATGCTCGATTCTAAAGGAGTATTGCGAACCGATAGAGATGATCTTGATAAATATAAAATTCAATTTGCATCAAACAGAGATATTTACACCCTCGAAGATGCATTGAAAGATGCTGATGTTTTTGTGGGATTGAGTAAAGGGAATATTTTAACCCCAGATATGATTTTGTCAATGGCAAACGATCCAATCGTTTTTGCAATGGCAAATCCTGATCCTGAAATTGATTATAATTTGGCAATTCAAACCCGTCCAGATTTAGTGATGGCTACCGGAAGAAGTGATTTTCCGAACCAAGTAAACAACGTTTTGGGATTTCCATTCATTTTTAGAGGTGCTCTGGATGTTCGCGCCACTACGATTAATGAAGAAATGAAATTGGCTGCTGTTAGAGCCATTGCAGATTTGGCTTTAGAGCCAGTTCCGGAAGTGGTTATGATGGCTTATAATGAGGGAAATATGGCCTTTGGTAGAAATTATATCATTCCAAAACCAATGGACCCTCGTTTGTTAACAACCGTTGCTCCAGCAGTTGCAAAAGCGGCAATGGATAGCGGTGTGGCTAAAGCACCAATTACCGATTGGGATGCATACAGAGATTACCTGAGAAAGCGTTTGGGCATCGATAACGATTTTGTGAATAGATTAATGACAAAAGCAAAGCGCGATCCAAAGCGTGTTGTTTTTGCTGAAGCCGATAACGTAAGAATTTTGAGAGCGGCTCAAGCTTGCATATCTGAAAATATTGCAAAGCCTATTTTATTAGGAAAGCCTGAAGTGATTCAACGTTTATTGGAAGAAAATAGCATCGAAATTCCAAATGTAACCATTATTGATCCTCGAAGAGAAGATGAACAACGCGCGAAATATGGAAAAATGCTATTCGATAAACGCAGTCGCAAGGGTGTATCGTATTACGAAGCTGAATACCAAATGAGAAATCGAAATTATTTCGGTTCAATGATGGTTGAAAGCGGTGATGCTGATGTTTTTATTTCAGGGTTAACAAGAAGTTACCCATTGGCATTAAAACCGGCAATGAGTTGTATTACGATGAATGAAAATTCATCGAAAATATCAGGAATGCATATCATGATGTCTAAATCTGGTCCAATGTTCTTTGCCGATACTACAGTTAACGTTTCATATACTGAAAACGAGTTGTATACGATGGTTACCAATGTTTATCACCGCGTAAAGACCTTTCAAATTGAACCAAGAATTGCCTTGATTTCATATTCTAATTTTGGTTCTAATAAAGGAAACTCCCCAGATATGATGAGAAGGGTTGTGGCTCGATTGCATGCTGAACGTCCAGAAATTATAGTCGATGGTGAAATGCAACCCGTATACGCAGTAAATGGTGAATTGCGTCAATCAATTTATCCGTTTAACAAATTAGGCAAGGGCGCAGCAAATACATACATCTTCGCCGATTTAAGCAGTGGAAACGCAGCTTATCAATTAATGAGAACAATGGGTGGAATTGATGCAATTGGTCCTGTTTTGTTAGGATTCAACAAGTCAGTTCATATTTTACACCATAGCTCAAATGTTCGTGAAATTTTGAACATGGTGGCGCTTGGTGTTTGTGAAGCTCAAGATAAATTGAAATGAAAATAACCGTCAAGCAAATTGATTTTCAAACTAAAGAATATTTTCAAACTTTAGGATTGAGATATGAAGTGCTTCGACGACCGTTGTCCATCCATTTTAATACAAACGATTTAAAAAAAGAGGGCAGCGATATACACATTGCTGCCTTTGTTGATCATAGGAATATTGGATGCTTAGTCTTATCGGAAATTTCCGATAAATCACTTGTTTACAAAATGAGACAAGTTGCAGTTGATGCGCCTTTTCAACAAAATGGAATTGGAAAAAAAATGGTTCAATTTTGTGAGTCATTCGCTACAAGTCGAAACTTTAATAAAATAGAGCTCAACGCCCGAAAATCGGCAGTTACTTTTTATTTATCGCTTGATTATCAAATTGTTGGGGATGAATTTTTGGAAGTCAATATCCCTCATTATAAAATGATCAAAAGCCTTTAAATGGCTGATTTTGATGAAATTCACTGTTTAAAGTGACTTCTGTGCCCTAATCAACTACTTTCTTCGAAAATTAAAGCTGAATTCATCGCAGTTTCTTATATTTGTGATCTTATATGAATACAATCATCACAATTTTACAGTTTATTCTTGCTTTAGGAATTTTAGTTACTTTACATGAATTAGGACACTTTTTGGCGGCAAGAGCTTTCGGAATTAAAGTTGAAAAATTTTATTTATTTTTCGATGCTTGGGGCATTAAACTGTTTAAATTCAAAAAGGGTGATACCGAATATGGGATTGGATGGTTGCCACTTGGTGGTTATGTGAAAATTGCCGGAATGGTCGATGAAAGCTTAGATACCAATCAATTAAAATCTGAGCCAGAAGCTTGGGAATTTAGATCCAAACCTGCTTGGCAACGTTTAATTGTAATGGTTGGTGGGGTTCTAGTGAACCTTCTACTTGGTATTGTCATTATTACAGGTCTAACATACACCCAAGGTGATTCATATATCCCAAACGATGCAATCAATCAAAAAGGAGGCATTTATGCAGGTCCTGCTGCACGTCAAGTAGGATTTTTAACAGGTGATAAAATTGTAGCTTTAAACGGGAAACCAGTGGTAGATTTGTTAGGGGAATTTGGAAATCCAAATTTTTTGGTTGCCGATAAAAAAGCTGTTACGGTATCTAGAATTGTTGCTGTTTCTTCAAAAGATACAGTGATTGTTCTTCCCAATAATTTCGAAGAAATTATTTCTAAATCGTTAAAAGGCGATATGCCATTTTTTGCGCCTCGCTATCAGTTTGAAGTGAAAACAGCAGTGAGCGGTGGTTCTGCCTTTAAGGCTGGTGTTGCTGAGGGAGATAAAATGATTGCAATCGATAGCCTTCCTGTTGGTTCATTCTTTGAATTTAAGGAAATTCTAACTAAAAAAGCGGGGAGAACAGCAAGCTTCGAAATCGTTTCAAAAGATGGTTCTCGCTCGAAAAAATATATCACTATCTCTGAAGAAGGAACCATAGGATTTCAACCTAAATTTATTGGTTTTGAGGGACTTGAGAAGAAAATCAATTACGGTTTAGGTGAGTCAGTTGTGAAAGGGGTAGAAAAATCATTTACTTTAATTTCGGCCAATGCAAAAGGACTTGGGAAAGTTGTTTCAGGTAAAACAAATGCTAAAAACTCTTTGGCAGGTCCAATTGGTATCGCTCAAATGTATGGAAGTACTTGGGATTGGTTGAACTTCTGGTCGTTAACTGCAATGTTGAGTTTGGCTTTGGCATTTATGAATATTTTACCGATTCCTGCTTTAGATGGTGGACACGTAATGTTCTTGATGTATGAAATTATCACCCGTAGACCTGTCAATGAAAAGGTACTTTACATTGGTCAGATTGTTGGTATGGTAATTTTATTCAGCCTAATTGCCTTTATTTTCTGGGTAGATATCGCCAGAGTCTTAGGTTTCTAATGAATAATCCGTTCGAATTTTTTGGAATTAAAACCTCGTTGGCAATTGATTTAAAACAATTGCGTATGAAGTTTCTTGAAATTCAAAAAAGTTCACATCCCGATTTTGGCGGAAATGATGCAACGGATTCTGAATTGGCGAATCAATATTATGAGAAATTAAAAAATCCAATTTATAGAATTCAAATTTTATTGGAAACATTCTCCAATAAGCATCTGAATGATAATGTTTTGCCGCCTGATTTTCTGATGGAAATGATGGAGTTGAACGACCTTATCAATGAGTCGAAATCTGGTGATGAAGCAGCAACAAAATTGGCGCTGTCAACCTTAGATCTTTTGAAATCAGACTTAGATCAAAACTTTGATCAACTTGCTGTTTTGTGGGATTCTTTTCAAAAAAATGATTCTTCAAAAGATGATCAATTTTGGAATCAACACATTGTTTTATATCAAAAGTATAAATATTGGTCTCGATTGAGAAAAAATTTCGACGGTGTCGAAGAAATATAATTTTAGTAATGTAAATTCGAAGAGAATTCTTATGTTAGAAAAACAAATTATCCGAAATCATGGCGATATACTTTTGGTAATCAAAAGAATAGCTATTGAAATTGCTGAAAATCATGTTGAAACCAAGCAAATTTATTTCATTGGTTTAAATGATCGAGGTTTTTTTCTCGCAAATGCACTGTGTAGCGAATTAACTGTAATTTTATTGAATACCAAGATTAAGTCGATGCAAATGGATATTCAAAACAATCATTTCATTCCAGCAAATGAAATTTCTGACCTAGAAAATAGTGCAATCATTATTGTTGACGATGTGGTTAATAGTGGATTTACTGCCATGAAATCAATTGCTCATTTCTTTGAAATGGGATGTAAGCAAATTGAAACTGCTTTTTTTGCGAAGCGGGAACATTTAAATTATCCAGTGTTGGCTAACTATGTTGGACTTTCAATTGCAACAACCCTTAAAGATCACGTATATTTCGACAATTCAAACTCAACTCAATTACAAATTTATTTAGCATAATCCATTATGAATGTTCCTTTTTTCGATTTAAAAAGACAATACAACCAATTAAAGGGGGAGGCGTTACCTCTTATTGAAAAAGTACTTGAAAATACTGCTTTTAGTGGGGGGCAATTTGTTGCCGAATTCGAAGAGAATTTGGCAAAATACAATCATACAAAATTTGCTGCTGCTGTAAATAACGGTACCAATGCCATTCATTTGGGGTTACTCGCTTTAAATATTGGCCCGGGTGATGAAGTAATAGTGCCCGCAAACACGTTCATTGCTTCTGCTTGGGGCGTTTCTTATGTGGGTGCAACACCTGTTTTTGTAGATGTTGATCCCAATACGTGGAACATTGATGTTAAAGCTGCTGAAAATGCCATCACCAAAAATACCAAAGCAATCATGGGGGTTCATTTATATGGTCAACCTTGCAATATTGATGATTTATTGGAAATATGTAACCGTCATAAAATTGCATTTTTGGAAGACAATGCACAAGCAATTGGCGCTACTTACAACGGTAAAATTGTTGGTCAATTTGGAGCAATGAGTTTTACCAGTTTTTATCCAGGAAAAAATTTAGGTTCTTTTGGAGAAGCCGGTGCTGTTTTTACAAATAACGAAGATTACCATAAGCATATTCAAATTCTTAAAAATCATGGTTGTTCAGTGCGATACCATCATGAAATGATTGGTTATAACATGAGAATGGAAGGCATTCAAGGTGCTGTCTTAAATTTAAAATTAAACTATATCGATGGTTGGAATAACAAACGTAGATCAATTGTTGATCAATATAAATCTTTGGCTAGCAGTAAATTAAAGTTTCAATCTCTTGAACCAAAAGCAACAGCGGTGCATCATTTATGTGTTGTTACAACCGAAGATAAGGATGCATTTTTGAAATATTTAGATGAAAATGGGGTTGGATATGCATTTCATTATCCTGTGCCTTGCCATTTGCAAAAGGCCTATGCTCATTTGAATTATAAAATTGGCGATTTCCCAAACTCTGAATATTTGGCTAGTCATTGTGTTTCATTACCCTTGTTTCCAGAAATGACAGATGCCGAAATTCATCATGTTTGTGATATTCTGTCGAAATTCTGACAAAAGTCACAATTAATTGATTGATTTTTTTTGTACTTTTGGTGAAAGTTAGCTTTCATGTATAAGTGTGCACTCAAATATTTACTTTTTTGTCTATTTTCCGTAGGGACATCTAAGCTAAGTGCTACCCATATTGTAGGTGGTGAGATGACTTATCAAAGAACTGGAACCAATACTTATAAAATCCGATTGGATTTATATATTGATTGTTTGAACGGTAATTCTCAAGCAATTGCTTCAGACGCCACAGCAATTTTTGGTATTTTCAATGGAAATACTAAAAAAATCTTGAGTGGTTATCCAATTAGTGTTTCAAGAAAAGGACCACTTAGAGTACAAAAAACAAATTATAACTGTATTGCTGTAGCTCCCAATGCCTGTGTTGATCATTATTGGTATGAAACAAATGTGACATTGCCTCCAACGTTAGATGGTTATTATGTGTCATTTCAGCGCTGTTGTAGAAATGGTACAATTTCAAACATTGTAAATCCTGGACTAGCAGGAGCGAATTATTGGGCATTTATTCCAGATTCTCGGTTGTTTGGCAAAGAAAATTCATCAGCAGTATTCACTGAATTGCCTCCTAACTTTTTGTGCACCAATACTCCATTAAAATTCGATCATAGCGCAAAAGATGCCGATGGTGATAGCCTGGTTTATGAGTTAATAACTCCTTACACAGGTGGTGATGATGTAAATCCTAGACCCAATAACACAAATACCAACGGTTTCTTACAAACACCTCCTTTTAGTCAAATTACTTGGAATACAGGTTATTCCGCATCAAATCCTATCAACGGTAGTCCACAAATGACAATTGATCCCAAAACTGGTTTTCTAACAGTTGTACCAACTAAAGTGGGTCAATTTGTTGTTGGAATTGTGGTTAAAGAATATAGAAAGGGAAAGCTGGTTTCTCAAACCATTCGCGATTACCAATTCAATGTGCAATCTTGTGTCATCGATGTTGTTGCTTCTTACTTTGTGCCCAAAATCATTTGCGGTTTTAAATATCAATTTGTCAATCAAAGTAGTGGTGCCCAAAGATATCATTGGGATTTTGGCGTAACTAACTCCAATACTGACACTTCTAACATATCAAAACCTATATTCACTTATCCTAAAGCGGGTAAATACAAAGTGAAACTTATTGCATATAAGAACAAATGTTTAGATAGTTTTCTGGCAGAAATAGAAGTTGTTGAGCCAGCCATTGTAAAACTACCCAACGATACAATTCTTTGTCCTGGAGATAAATATAAAGTAAAATCCAACTTAAAAGCGGATGCTTATTCCTGGAGTACAGGTCTTCAAACCGATTCATTAACAATTACGAAAGATGGATCTTATTGGTTGGGAATTACAGTGAATGGTTGCACGTGGTACGACACTATGAAGGTAACCTACGATAGGGCTATCATTCAAGCTAATGGCGATACAATTTACTGTTCCGATGATTTGTTTTCAAGAAAAATAAGTGCCACATTAACATTAAACTCTCGGTATTTATGGAGCACATTTGAATCTACTGCCGATATTGTCGTTGCAAAAGCCAAAAAATATTACGTTTTTGGCACAACGGAAAACGGTTGTAAATCAACTGATTCTGTTTTGATAGCTCAAAGTTCTCCTGTAATTGTATTGATTTCAGACACAACCGTTTGTTTGAATAATAATGCCTTCTTCGATTCTAAGATTGCCGATCCTTCGGCAACCATCAAATGGAGCAATGGAGTTGTTGGTAAAACTATGATCACAAATGTCCCTCAGAAATATTTTGTGAATGTTAAAATTGGTTTTTGTTCTAAATCTGATACATTTACATTAACGAATTTCCCTCGTGAATATTATTTGGGAAAAGATTTGCGTTATTGCAATAAAATCGACACATTCTTAACCGTAAATTTTCCGGGTACAAAAAATGTTGTGTGGAACAATGAAATTAGTGCTTCAACTTTTCGTTTAACAGCACCAGGTATTGTTAAGGCATCATGGCTAAATTCCAAAAACTGCCCAGAATCGGATTCTATTGTTGTTCAATTGTTTCCCAATCCTAATTTAAATTTAGGCAGAGATACTGCACTTTGTGTTTCAGAAAAACCAATTTTAGATGCTGGTGCGGGTATGCAAAGTTATTTGTGGCACAATGGAAGTAGAGAGCAAACTTTAATTGCAAGAGATTCTGGTTTGCATTGGGTTGAGGTAAAAGATTGGATTGGTTGTAAAAGCAGAGATTCAGTATTAATAAACAAAAAGAAAAATTTATTTCCTTCAGATATTTTTATGCCAAATGCGTTTACTCCAAATGATGATGGATTAAATGATTTATATCCTATGATTCATTTCAAAGTAAAAGGTAGTTTATATACGGTAAAATTATACAACCGCTGGGGAGAGAAATTAGCAGATTATACCAGTCCAGATATGAATTGGGATGGTACTATCAACGGCATCCAAGCGCCGGAAGGTGTTTATGTTTACTCGGTAAATTGGATAGGTTGCGATAATTACATGCGAACACTCACAGGTGATTTTACGCTATTGCGTTAATTAATATTTTTCAAGCTTCTTCCTGTTGCTCATTTTATGTATGATTAACTTCGGGGTTACAAAAATCTTACAAATAATTTAATCTTGCAACGAATGTTAAGTGAACTAACCGATTTATTTATTGAATTTTCATATCATTTTTTGTAATTTTACGTCTCATTTCATACAATATGTCATACTTAATCAAAAATGTAACCGTTGTAAATGATGGTCAATCTATCGTAACCGATGTACTTATTGAAAATCAAATCGTTAAGCGCATAGATCGCAATATTTCCCTCAATTACAACGTCACAGAAATTGATGGATCTGGTAAAATTTTAATTCCAGGAGTAATCGATGATCAAGTACATTTTAGAGAGCCTGGACTAACACATAAAGCTGATATACAAACTGAAAGTCGAGCTGCTCTTTTCGGAGGGGTCACTTCCTACATGGAAATGCCTAATGTGATTCCTCAAACAACAACAATTGAACTTCTGGAAGAAAAAATGGCAATTGCAGCAACGCATAGTGCCGTGAATTATTCTTTCTTCTTAGGAGGGACAAATACCAACGTTGAAGAATTAAAAAAGATCAATCCAAAAACCACCTGCGGGGTTAAAATATTCATGGGAAGCAGTACGGGTGATATGCTCGTCGACGACACCCAAGTGCTCAATGAGATTTTTAGAAGCGTTCCTACATTGCTTGCAACGCATTGTGAGTGTGAAACAAGGGTTAAAGAAAGATTGGAATATGCAAAAAATCAATTTCCTAAAGGAATACCTGCAGAAAACCATCCCATCATTCGCGATGAAATTGCATGTTACCTTTCATCATCCTTAGCCATTGATTTGGCCAATAAATATGGTACTCGATTGCATATTTTACACATCACTTCTGCCGCAGAAACACATTTGTTCCACAACGTTGTTCCATTGGCTCAAAAATCAATTACCTCTGAAGTTTGTGTCCATCATTTGCATTTTACAGATTCAGATTATACAACTTTGAAACATCAAATCAAATGCAATCCTGCCATCAAAACGCAAAAAGACAATGATGCTTTGTGGGAAGCTTTGCTCGATGATCGCTTAGATATTATTGCCACAGATCACGCTCCTCATGCAATTTCAGAGAAATTTGATGAAAATTATTTAAATTGTCACGCTGGATTACCACTCGTACAACACACATTATTGTTGATGCTCCAAAAAGTTCATGAGGGTCGACTAACCATCGAAAAAATGGTTGAGAAAATGTGTCATGCCCCAGCAATTTGCTTCCAAATCCATAACCGTGGTTTCATTCGTGAGGGATATTTTGCTGATCTTGTGCTCATCGATCCAAATGGAAAATCACCTGTCAATAAAGAAACCATTCAATACAAATGTGCATGGTCGCCGCTTGAAGGCACCACATTCAATCATGCCATCGATAAAGTTTGGGTAAATGGAACCTTGAGTCTAAGTAACAATCAAGAATTGGAGCACAATGCTCAACGATTGATGTTCGATAGAAACTAAAGAATCTTGCTGCGTTTTACGTAAAATTCAAGAAGAACCTCTTGAATTGGCTCGCTAATGTCGGCAAAAAAGTATGAAATGCCCATTTGTAAGCATTTGTTTTCTAATTCTTTACGTGCCTCATTTTGGTGGTCGGAATAGACTTGTTGGATTTCGTGAGGCTGTAATTTTAAAACTTCATTGGTCTCCAAATCTACGAATTTTACCGGCGCTTCACCTAAATCTAAATTGATTTCAGTAGGAATGTGCGCAATTTGTATCACCAAAACTTCACATTTTTGGAACCTTAAAATGGATAAAGTTTCCCAGAAGGTTTTTTCTTGTTCATTTTGATTTTCATCCCACAATAAATCACTGAAAATGACAACTAAATTTCTTCGTTTTACAGTTGCCGAAAGCTCTGTTGAAGCCATTTTGGTTTCTACAAAGAGTGGCTGATTTTCCCACAGAGGTTCAATATTTGCAAGGCAATTCCGGAAATGTGTTTGGGTTGATTTCATTTCTGATTTCCAAACGATATCAGATTCTGCCATCAATGAAAATGAAAATGCGTCACGTTGATTGGTGCAGATGTAGGCAATGCTGCTCGATGCTAAAATGGCAAACTTTAATTTGTCGTGAGCAGGTGATGGATAATGCATACTTTTTGAAACGTCGACCCATAAATGACATTTCAAATTTGTTTCTTCATTGAATTGTTTGATGTATTTCTTATCGGTTTTTGCCAACAATTTCCAATCCAAATTCCTGACACTTTCCCCAACATTGTAGGACCTATGTTCAGAAAACTCCACAGAAAATCCATGAAACGGACTGTTGTGAAGCCCCGTAATAAATCCTTCCATCGCTTTTTGAGCAATGAGTGGAAGGTTTTTATATTGGATAACTTCTGAGAGTAACACGATGGGGAAATTTGATGTTTAAAGTTTAGCGTTTAAAGAGGGACTGTATCGAAATAACACTAAACACTAAACCCTAAACCCTCAACTATAAAAAAAGCCCTAACGGGCTTTCTTTATAGTTGGTTATCAATTTTTTGTGCAATGTTTGCTTTTGGAACAGCACCCACAATGCGGTCAACAATTTCACCACCTTTGAAGACCAAAAGGGTAGGAATGCTGCGGATTCCGTACGTTGAAGCGATGTCTGGATTTTCGTCAACGTTTAATTTACCGATCACTGCTTTTCCATCATATTCTGTTGCCAATTCTTCGATCAATGGACCAATCATTTTGCAAGGACCACACCATTCTGCCCAAAAATCTACCAAAACTGGTTTATCTGAATTCAAGACTACTTCTTGAAAATTGCTGGTTGAGAAACTAACTGCCATATTCTTATTTTTATTTTACACAAAGTTACAACAAAAGAATTGCATCGTACAAATTAGATTCCTGTAATTTCGATTAATGGGATACAATTACGGCTTAATTTCCTTCGAAATTTTCCGTTCCTCAACCCCGAAGCCAAATAAGGCGTAATCGAAGATCGTAGGGTCTGATGGGTGTAGATTGCGTAATTGCTCCGTTAACTGCTCACAGGTAGCCCAATTGCTCTTTTCAGAGTCAATCAAGCCTAAGTTAATGGCAACTCTCTGCACATGTACATCCAACGGGATCATCAATTGACTAGCATCGATGTTGTTCCAAAGGCCAAAATCAACCCCGTCGTTTGGTCTAACCATCCACCTTAAAAACATGTTCAATCGCTTGCACGCACTGTTCTTCTGAGGTGTTGAAACATGCTTCTTGGTTCTACACACCAAATATCCCTCAAAAAATGAATTGTGAAAATGAATCAATCCGTTTCTTACAGCATCAATTTCCTTGTTTTCATGAGGGAAAAAGGCCGTTTCCAAACTTTCATGAATCGCATAATGCTGTTTTAAAAACCGAATGAAAAATTTCAAATCTTCAATATTGAAGGTTCGATGCACAAAATGTGGCATGCTTTCGAGCTCCGATTCTGTGACATTCGCAATGAAATCATAAGGCGAATTGTCGAAAATATTCATCAACTTGTTGCAGCTCTGTATGATAGACTTTCGTTGTCCCCAAGCCAATGTTGCCGCGAAAAATGCAGAAATTTCTATATCTTTTTTTTGCAAAAAACGATGAGGAATTGAAATTGGGTCATCATCAATAAATGTGCTTCGGTTGTATTGTTTCACTCGTTCCCAAAGTAATTCTTGAATTTCAGGGGCAATGATATTGTCAGACATAGTTTGAATGTTGAATAAAAAAAGGCAACCGAATTCTTGTCATTCAGTTGCCTTTATATCGGTTAAATATATTGATTAAACTTTTGCCAAGGCAGCTTCCAAATCGGCAATGATATCGTCGATATGTTCAATGCCAACACTCAAACGAATCAAACTGTCTTTCAAACCATTCGCTTCGCGTTCAGCCTTCGGAATACTTGCATGCGTCATGGTTGCAGGATGTCCTACCAAACTTTCAACACCTCCCAAACTCTCAGCCAACGAAAAGACTGTTGTTGATTTCAAGAAAGTCAATGCACTTTCAATGGCGTCTGATTTTAGAGTGAAAGAAATCATCCCTCCAAAATCTTTCATTTGTTTTTTAGCAACTTCGTGATTTTTGTGCGACACAAAACCAGGCCAGTATACTTCACCAACTTTAGGATGGTTTGCAAGATAATTTGCCGCAACTTTTCCATTTTCGCAATGGCGTTGCATGCGAATGTGTAAGGTTTTAATGCCACGAAGTACCAAGAAACAATCTTGAGGACCAGGCGTTGCACCGCATGAATTCTGTATAAATGCCAATTTTTCGTTGAGCTCCGTGTCGTTAATGCACAATACACCCATCACAACGTCGCTATGACCATTGATGTATTTTGTAGCTGAATGCATCACAATATCGGCACCAAAATTTGAAGGATTTTGTAAGTATGGAGATGAGAAGGTATTGTCAACCACCACAATTGCACCAACTGAATGACCAATTTGGCACATTACTTCAATGTCAATGATTCTCAACAAAGGATTGGTAGGGGTTTCAACCCAAACCATTTTGGTTTTTTCATTCACCGCAGCTTTCACAGCTTCGATGTCAGACATATCGACAAACTTGAAAACGATGCCATAATTTGCGAAAATCTTGGTAAAAATGCGGTAAGATCCGCCGTATAAATCGTTTGTAGAAACCACTTCATCGCCGGGGCTCAATAATTTGATACAAGCATCAACGGCACCCATTCCGGTGCTAAAGCACATGCCATAATTCATGCCTTCTAAAGCGGCAAGATTGTTTTGAAGTACTTTGCGTGTGGGATTTTGCGTTCTCGCATATTCATATCCTTTATGATCTCCAGGAGCAGCTTGAACATAAGTACTTGTTTGGAAAATAGGAGTCATAATGGCTCCAGTTGTTGGATCTGGTTCAATACCAGCATGCAAAACGTTGGTTTCAATATTTTTGTATCGCATAATTAGGCGGTTAATAATTTTTGAATGGTTAATGGGAAATATTGAAATTCTAATTCGTGAATTTTTTGCGCCAAGGTGTCAGGAGTATCGAGCGAAGTTAATTCGCATTCGGCTTTTAAAATATACTCACCTTCGTCGTAATGTTCATTCACATAATGGATTGTAATGCCTGATTTTGGTTCTTTAGCAGCAATAACCGCTTCGTGCACATGTTGGCCATACATTCCTTTTCCTCCATAATTTGGGAGCAAGGCAGGGTGTATGTTAATGATTTTCTGAGGGAAACGCGCCACGAATGATTCTGGAACTTTCCATAAAAATCCAGCCAACACAATTAAATCGGGATTTAATTCGGAAATTTGATTCTCAATTGTTTGTGAATCAGTCCATTCACTTCTATTGAAGATTACAAGCGGAATATTCAATCGTTCAGCCCTCTCAATCACACCAGCTTTTGAGTTGTTGCAAAATATACATTGTATTTCAACCGTGGAATGAAGTTGATGGTAGATGTTTTCTGCATTGCTTCCACTTCCGGAAGCAAAAATCACAATCTTTTTCATCGGGTAAATTTGAAAGATTGCGAAATTAAATCCAAATGTGATTTGATTGAATTGTATCGTTCAGCACCTCCAGCAAACCAATCGATGGCCACTTGTTTTTTTCCATTGTTAAAGATATAACGGCCAAAAGGACCTCTTCTGTAAGTTCCGAATTCTGTAAACCATCCATATAACAAATTGTAAGGTTGTTTGTTTGCGAGCCCTGGTTTTCCTAAAAATGGATTGTATGCACCACTTTCGCTCACTACAATCTTCGTGCCTTCATCGTTGTGAAGGTACTTAGAAGTAAATAGGTTTCTGTTTTCAATGAGGGATCTTAGGTTTGAAACATCTATTGGCGTTTGATTGATATTCACCATGATGGCTTCATATCCACCTGCGCTTTTGATATTGAGAAGCCAAACAAAAGTTGAATCGGCCTGAACAATTCTAAAAGAATTCGGAACAAAGAAATTAAATCCATAGTTAGAACTCAACAATTTCATTACACTGTCAGAATATTTGAGTTCTGGTGAATTTGCATCATAATAACCAATGCTGCCTTTCAATTGAAGCAATTGATGGCACTCCTGTACAATTTGTTGAATGCCTGAAGAAATTTGAATCAAATTTGAACCTCTCAGTGGATCTGAGTTTGTTGAACCTTTGATCGTTGCGAGCAAATTTTCATTAAGTTCAACTTTAACAACGCATTGACTTATTGCCCAAATGTCTTTGTAAATGCTATACACACCAATTTTAGTGTTTTGAAACTTAACATCTCCTTTTTTTATTGGATCTGAGTTAATATCTGATTCTAAATTGTTTGAAATTTCATCAAAAAGGACCACAATGCGATTGGATTTTGCCATTGCATGTTCTTCTTTTGAATTGATGATGATATAGTTGAAAATTGATTCGTAACCAGTTATAGACATTTCCAAAGGAAGATGCTTGCAAACATTACTCGTATCGTTTTTATTGGTAAAGACATCAATAAGTCCTTCACCGTAAATTTCATTGCCAATAATGGCAACTGAGGAAACATCTGTTTCGAGCGTTTCTAGTTTTTCTTGTTTTGGTTTACATCCCCCAAAAGCGAGTACAAAAATAAAGAGGAAAGGGTAGAATGATTTGATTTTGGATAATGGAGAACTCATGATGTTGCAATTACATTATCTGTAGTTTTTCCTGTGGCGATATTTCTTGCCTTTGTGGACTTTCAATTTAGTTCCAGAACTAATTGAATTCGAGTTCAAGTTGTTCCACTCTTTAATTTGATTTACACTCACTCCATTTTCTCTGGCAATTGAACTCAAAGTTTGTCCTTTACGCACAACTTGATGAGATGAACGAGCGCTTGACCTTAGACCTGCTTTTGCTTTTGAGCCCTTACGCTTAAGTCTTCTGTGTGAATTTGGAGTAACATTATCGTATTGAGAGTAATTATTAGTTGGGTAATCAATTGCCGCATATTCAGTTGCGCTATCTAAATTGTCAATAAAATTCATACTCGCTCTATAAGGCATGAGAACAGTATTGTTCGTAGCTACACCAGTATTCTGAGTTAGTAAATCTCTGTTGCAATGCATGATTTCGTCTTGATCTTGTCCTAAAAAAGTACAAACTCTGCCCAAATGTAAAGTGGTATCAATTTTTGTTGGCACTAAAATTGAACTAGAACCATTGTGAGTTTCATTGTAAGCATGTTCAGTGAAGTTCAATACGTAAGCCATTGCAATAAATTTCGGAACATAAGCTTGAGTTTCTTTTGGTAAATATGGTAATATTTGCCAAAATGATTTCTTACCTCCACCGGCTCTTCGAATGGCTTTATTTACATTTCCTGGTCCACAGTTGTAGGAAGCAATACTCATCAACCAATCATCGAATAAGAAATATGAATTTTTAAAATATTCACTTGCTTTTTGAGTGCTCATGAGAATGCTTTTTCTCTCGTCGAGATTGTAATTGATTTTCATTCCCATTGATTTACCAGTGTAAGGCATAAATTGCCATAGACCAGTTGCGCCGCACCATGAAACGGCATTAGGATTTAAATTAGATTCAATGACTGAAACGTATTTTAATTCAACGGGTAAAGAATTCCTGTCTAATATTTCTTCAAAAATTGGAAAGTAGAGATTCATTCTTTCGTGTATCATGTTGAAATAGTTTTGACCATATCCAAGAAGAGAGCGAATTTGTTGTTCAACCATAGAATGATAATCCATTGGAATGGTTGTACCCATCATTTTCACATCGGCTTCAAAGCGAGCACGACTAAAATAAGATATCGGGGATTTAGAAACTGGTGTATGACTTGGAATTGAACTTAAGAGTTCTTGAGTCATACTATCAATTCTATTAATGTTGTTGAAGTCATTAACTGGATTAATAGGCGCTTGTCCGAAAGCAAGCCCTAAGCCTAAAGCGGTAGCACAAAATAAAAAGGTTTTTTTCAATATCATTATCTCAGGATCGTTATTCTAAAACTTGCACAATTTACGAATAATTTTCGAAAACTCAACAAAATGGGCAATCTTAGTGTCTTGAATTTATGTTATATTTGTGGAAAAGAAACGTAAATTGTATCAATTTAATTGTGTTTTGTCCCAAATAAAATACAAAATACCAACTTTAATCCAATTAAATCCCCAAACCTGTATAAATGTCGAATCAAATATTTGGAAGTATTCAAGAAACCGCTCCGCAAACTTTGGCAAAAGCCTTGGCAATTAAATTAAGTGGCGGTGGAATGTCAATCGGAATTCCTAAAGAATCTACTTTTCAAGAAAATAGAGTGCCACTCACTCCTGCCGCTGTTAAGTTTTTTACGTCTAATGGGCATAGAATTTTGATTGAAAGCGCTGCGGGACATAGCGCCAATTTTTCGGATCACCAATATAGTGAAGCTGGTGCAGAAATTTCAAATGATACTTTTGCCGTTTTTCAATGCGACACCATTCTCAAAATTGATCCACCTACTTTGAAAGAAATTGAGATGATGAAATCAGGGCAATTGTTGATTTCCGCGCTGCAAATTAATCAACTAGATTCAGTTCTTTTAAAGAAATTGATGGATAAAAAAATCAATGCAATGGCTTATGAGTTTTTACAAGACGATTCAGGAGCCTTGCCAATTATCCGTGCAATGAGCGAAATTGCGGGTACTGCCTCAATTTTAATCGCTGCAGAATATCTAAACAATACACACATCGGAAAAGGTGAACTTCTAGGCGGTTTTGCAGGTGTTCCGCCAACCCAAGTAGTTGTCATTGGCGCAGGTGCTGTTGGTGAGTTTGCTACTAAAGCGGCTTTGGGCTTAGGAGCGAATGTCAAAATTTTCGACAATAATATGTATCGATTGCGAAGAATTCAGAAATCATTTGGATTCCATTTGTACACGAGTACAATTCAACCGTTGGTTTTAAAGTCAGCCCTTGAACGCGCTGATGTTGTTATTGGAGCCCTCGCTGGAAATACAACCCGTTGTCCTGTTGTGGTTACCGAAGATATGGTCATGGCCATGCGTTCAAATAGCATTCTCATTGATGTTGCAATTGATAGAGGCGGGAATTTTGAAACATCCGAAGTTACAAATCACGAAAAACCAGTGTTTAAAAAACACGATATTATCCATTATTGTGTTCCAAACATTGCTTCAAGGGTTAGTAGAACAGCAAGTTATGCATTGAGTAACGTGTTTACTCCAATGCTCGACGAAATGGCTCAAAGCGGTGGATTTTCTGATTTCTTGCGTCTTAAACCCGGAATAAGAAAAGGAACTTATTTGTATAAAGGCAATTTAACAAATAAAAGTCTTGCAGATAAGTTTGCTATAAAATACCACGATATTGATCTTATGATTGGTATGTTCATGTAATTTAAATCTCAATGAATGTGCATTGCATTTTTTGGTCTTCAAAATGTTCTTGTACCCTCTGTAAGTTTGTGTCAGATACAAAAATTTGACCGAAATGATCAGAACACACCATTTTCATTAAGTGCCTGGATCTTTGATCATCAATTTTTTCAAAAATATCATCCAATAGTAAAATGGGTTTTTTGCCTGTTTTCGATTTTAAATATTCGTATTGTGCAATTTTTAATGCAACTATAAACGATTTTATTTGTCCCTGACTTCCATATTTCTTTATCGTTATTTCATGGATATTGAATTCTAAATCGTCTTTGTGGATTCCTTCAGTTGTTCTTTGACTTGCAATGTCAATTTTGTAGTTTGATTCAAAAATTGAAGTCATTGTTTTATCGTTGAGACAACTCTTATAGTGTATATCACATTTTTCAGATGAACCCGACAAATCACTATATGTTTTATTAAATTGAGGGATGAATTCTGCTAGGAATTTTTTTCTTGTTTCGTAAATTTCATGATTCAAAGGAATGAGTTTGTGGTTGTAACTTTCAAGGAGAATTTCGTCGACAAAACGACCTTCAACCGTTTTTAAAAAACTATTTCTTTGCTCGATAACTTTCCTGTATTCAATCAAATTTTTTAAATAGGTAGTGTCTAGCTGGCAAATTGTAAAATCAATGAATTTTCTCCGTTCCTCGCTTCCCTCATAAATGAGTGCAATGTCATTTGGTGTTATAAATACGGTTTGAATCTGACCTATATGATCTAAAATTCGTTTGAATAATTTTCCGTTTTTCTTGATTGTTTTTTTGGTATTTTTGCCAAAATTAATGGCAATGTCGAAAGGGTTTTCATCCTCAAACTTGCCAGTAATGGTGTAGAAATCTTTATCAAATTGAATGAGTTGGTTGTCAATATTATTGAAATAACTTTTGGCATTTGCCAAGAAGTAAATTGCATCTAAAATATTGGTTTTACCTGCTCCATTTTTTCCAGTAATGGCATTGATTTTTTCGGAAAACACAAATTTCGAAGATTCGTGATTTTTGAAATGAAACAGTTGAAGTTCTTTTAGAAACACAAGGCAAAATTAAGCTTAAAATTTAACATTGGTATACTTCAATTAAAGTTGTAAAATTGCAATGTGAAAAATTTAATCGTTTATTCTTTGCTTGTTGTGAGTGTCTTGGTTTTTTCATGTGCTGAAAAAGACAATAGAGATGCTAAACCTTACAAATTTCCGATAGCAACCTTAGATAGTTTAGTTGAGGAAGAAGAAGCCATTATGAACCAGACATTGAATGCAGAAGGGAAACCTCAAATCAAAAGATACTTTTTAGCAGATACTGCAAGCTATACCCTTGAATTTAATAAATTTAATGAACTTGAAACCGTTTGTAAATACAACGGGAAAGGGTTGATGTTATGGCAAGAAAATTTTTATCCAAGCGGTCAAAGAATGGCCCATTACTCAAAAAATGGTGATAATAGAACGGGATTGGCTTATGCCGATGGATTCTATGAAGTATATTATGATCAAGGTGAAATTAAAGAAAGAGGGATGTATAAAAATGATCAATTACTTTGGATGCTGCCGTTTACCCGAGATAGAGTTGCCGGCGACACAATTTTTTACCAATTGGTAGAATAATTTTTGCGTTTTTTGCAAAAAAATTATTGTTCGAAATTTGTCCACATCTACAAAATTTGAGCCTCGTAAATCGTAATTTCGATAGCTCAATTTATGCCCACATTTTCTCATTTACATGTTCACACACAATATTCGCTACTTGATGGTGCAGCGGATATTAAAAAGCTAATGAAAAAAGCAAAAGCAGATGGCATGCCTGCTGTTGCAATTACTGACCATGGCAACATGTTCGGTGCTTTTGAGTTTTATCAAGCTGCCAAGTCAGAAGGAATTTTACCCGTAATTGGCTGTGAGTTTTACATGGTTGAAGACCGGTTTGTTAAAGCCTTTGGTCAAGGGAAAAAAGATAAAAGATACCATCAGCTTTTATTGGCTAAAAATCAAAAAGGATATGAAAACCTCGCAAAACTTTGCTCACTAGGCTATTTGGAGGGATTTTATAGCAAATATCCAAGGGTCGATAAAGCCCTCATAAAACAATATTCAGAAGGATTAATTGCAACCTCTTGTTGTATTGGTGCTGAAATCCCTCAAGCAATTCTTTTTAAAACAGAAGAAGAAGCAGAAAAACTTTTCGTAGAATGGCATGAACTTTTTGGCGATGATTTTTATGTTGAATTGCAACGACATAATTTAAAGAATATAGACAATACCGGAAAGTCACAAGAAGATGTCAATCAAGTGCTTATAAAATTTGCTAGAAAATATAATGTTTCAATCATTGCTACAAATGATTCTCATTATATTGATGAATCTGATGCAAATGCTCATGATATCCTGCTTTGTATCAATACTTCTGAATTTCAGTCTACTCCTAAGGCCACCAACGAAGAAAGTGGTAAAGGATATCGATTTGGTTTTCCAAACGAGCAATTTTTCTTTAAAACTCAAGCTGAAATGGCTGAGTTATTCAAAGATATTCCTGAAGCACTCGACAATACCAATAAACTCATAGATTCAATTGAACCGCCTAAATTGGCGAGAGATATTGTGTTGCCGCATTATATCATTCCAGATGGATTTGAATCGCAAAACGATTATATCACTCATCTAGCCGTTGAGGGATGTAAAAAGCGCTACGGTGGATCTATTCCAGGAAATGTTGAAGAACGTTTGAATTTTGAATTGAATACCATTCGACAATCTGGATTTGCAGGTTACTTCTTAATTGTTCAAGACTTCACAACAGCCGCCAGAGATATGGGCGTTTGGGTAGGTCCCGGTAGGGGCTCTGCTGCTGGAAGCTTGGTGGCTTATTGCCTGGGAATTACAAATGTGGATCCCGTAAAATACGATTTGCTTTTTGAGCGTTTTCTGAATCCAGAAAGGGTGAGCATGCCCGACGTGGATATCGATTTTGATGATATTGGTAGAGACCGTGTCATAGAATATGTTGCGAAAAAATATGGAGAACGAAGAATTGCTCAAATTGTAACTTATGGCACAATGGCTGCAAAAAGTGCCATTAGAGACGTTGGCAGGGTGTTGCAATATCCTCTCCCTCAAACAGATAGGCTGGCAAAATTAGTCCCGGGGAATTTGAACTTTAAAACCATGCTGCATAGCAATTTGGCTGAATTGGCTAAAGACGAATCTAAAAATTTGAAAGTTGAGGAAATTGATAATTTAAAAGAACTTCAAAGAATTTACAACAGCAATGAACCTGCAGCACAAGTTTTGAGAGACGCAGAAAAATTGGAAGGCAGCGTCCGAAATACCGGTGTTCATGCCTGTGGAATTATCATTGCTCCAAGAGATATTGATGAAGTTGTGCCTGTTGCAAAAAGTAAAGATTCGCCATGGATGCAAGTTCAATATGATGTTACCCAAATTGAAAAAGCCGGGTTGCTGAAGATGGACTTTTTAGGTTTAAGTACCTTGTCAATTATGAAGGATGCAATAACCTTAGTTAAAGAAACTGTAGGCGTTGAGATAGATTTGGATAGCATTCCATTAGATGACCTTAAAACTTATGAATTGTTCCAAAAGGGTGAAACCAACGGAATATTTCAGTTTGAAAGTCCAGGCATGCAAAAGCATATGAGAGATCTTAAACCTACACAATTTGGTGATCTCATTGCGATGAATGCACTTTACAGACCAGGTCCAATGAAGTACATACCGGATTTCGTAGATCGTAAACATGGAAGAAAACCCGTAGAATATGATTTGCCAGAAATGGAAGAATACCTCAAAGAAACATATGGAATTACAGTTTACCAAGAACAAGTAATGCTATTAAGTCAGAAATTGGCGGGCTTCTCTAAAGGTAAAGCCGATGTCCTTCGAAAAGCCATGGGTAAAAAGGATAAGAAGCTGATCGATGATTTGAAGTCTGATTTTATGGATGGAGCCCGAGAAAAAGGGTACCCAGATAATATATTGGAGAAAATTTATAGCGATTGGGAAGAGTTTGCGCAATATGCATTTAATAAATCTCATTCTACTTGCTATGCTGTAATTGCTTTTCAAACTGCATATTTAAAGGCCAATTTTCCTGCTCAATATATGGCTGCAGTTTTAAAAAGCAATATGGGCGACATTAAAAAAATAACCTTCTATATGGAAGAATGTCGCCGTATGGATATGAAAGTTTTAGGCCCCGATTTAAATGAAAGTAATTCGGCATTTACGGTAACCAAAAATAATGAAATTCGATTTGGTATGAATGCCGTAAAAGGTATTGGGGAAGGAGCTGTTTTGGAAATCTTGGCAGATAGAGATAAAAATGGACCATTTGATTCCATATTCGATTTGACATCAAGGGTTAACTTGAGAGCGGTGAATAAAAGGAATCTTGAAAACATGGCAAAATCAGGCGTTTTTGATTTTGATACCCGTTATCACAGAGCACAATATGTTTTGCCAGATTCGGATGGTAGAATTGGTATTGAATTGGCCATCAAGCATGGGCAAAATGTACAATCCGATAAAATTAGTGGTCAAACTTCCTTGTTTGGTGGAGGAGGGGAATCAACTATTCCGCAGGAACCAAAACTTCCAAACGTTGAGCCATTTTCTTTACATCAAGAGTTAAAAATTGAAGAAGAATTGGTGGGAGTTTTTTTAAGTAAACATCCATTAGATGACATTAAATTTGTGTACTCTATGGTTGCTAAAACTTCTGTAAAAGAATTTTCATCGGCTATTGAGAATAATGAAAAATCAGACTTTAGAATCATGGGTATCATCACAAGTGCCCGTGAAGTCATTTCTCAAAAAGGAAATCCTTATGGTCGATTTGCAATTCTAGATTATTCAGGAAGTATTGAACTCAATATTTTCGCAAAACCATACATGACCCATAAAAATTTGTTATCGAAAGATTACATTGTAATTATTTCAGGTACCACTGAACCAAATTTAGAACGGAATGATGCCCGTGTTAATTTTAATTCAATTACCCTCGCTTCTGAAGTAAACGAAAAATCACTCGTAAAATCTTTGAAAGTTGAAATGACACCTTTAGAAATTGAAAAAGGTAAATACCAAGTGGTTCAACACATGATAGAACAATTTCCAGGAACTTGTTCTGTTATCTTTAACTTTAGCGATATCGAAGAAAATATGAGCGTTACAATGGTTTCAAAATATGGCATTCAGTTTAATTCTGATGTTGTTGAAATGCTTAAAGAAATGGAAGTCTACTTTACACCAATTACCGATGAACGCTGGGCTTAAAATGAAAATTTCCGGTTTTGCAATCGCAAGAAATGTGATTCAAGCCGACTATCCAATTAAAGAAGCTTTGTTGTCTATTGCTCCACTATGCGACGAAATTATTGTTGCCGTAGGTAAAAGTCAAGACAATACCCGTGATTATATTGAAGGATTAAATATCCCTCATTTAAAAATTATTGATACTGTTTGGGACGATAATTTGAGGGAAGGGGGAGCGGTTCTTGCCGATGAAACCAATAAAGCATTGGCAGCAGTATCTCCCGATAGCGATTGGCTATTTTACATACAAGCCGATGAATGCGTTCATGAAGATGATATTGTTAAAATTAAAAACACCATGGAAATTTGTTTGAATGATCCCAATATTGATGGATTGCTTTTCGATTATTTGCATTTTTATGGATCATATGATTTTTTAGGAGATTCTCGACGTTGGTATAAACAAGAAATTAGAATTATCCGCAACAATAAGGGAATAAAAAGTTGGAAAGATGCGCAAGGTTTTAGACATCAAAATGATACTAAAATTAATGTTGCTCACTGCCAGTCTAGGATCTTTCATTATGGCTGGGTAAAACATCCCAAGCATCAGCAGGTGAAACAAATGCAATTTCATAGATTGTGGCACGACGATGCTTTCATTCAGAAAAATGTCAATATTTCCGATGAATTTGACTATTCTAGCATCGACTCACTTGTTCCATTTGATAGAACGCACCCCGATGTGATGAAAGATAGAATTGAGTCTGTAAATTGGAAATTCAATTTCAATCCCATATCAAAGAATTTCGGACTAAAGGCCAGATTGTTATATTGGATTGAGAAGAAATTTGGTTGGAGAGTTGGAGAATATAAAAACTATCATAAAATTAAATAAATGTTTGATGTAGCCATAGTAGGAGCAGGAGCAGCAGGTTATTTTGCGGCTATCAATATAAAATTAATTGCACCGGATGCAAAAATTGTCATCCTTGAAAAAACAACTAAAACACTTTCTAAAGTTGAAGTCAGCGGTGGTGGTCGTTGCAATGTAACCCACAACGAAATTGATCCTACTAAACTTTCTGAAAATTACCCACGTGGTGGCAAATTTTTGAAAAGCCTTTTTAGGAAATTTGGTGTTGCTGAAACAATTCAATGGTTCAAAGAACATAACGTAGAACTAAAAACTGAAGATGACGGAAGAATGTTTCCTGCTTCAAATACTTCTGAAACAATTGTTCATTTGTTTGAATCGCTTGCCCAGAAAGTTGGGATTGAAGTTTGGACAAAAACCGGTGTTGTCGAAATTTCATTGGAAAACAATGAAAAACATACTTTGCACTTATCTGACAACGAATCAATTGAGTCTAAATTTGTGGTTTTGGCTTCTGGTGGACTCAACAAACACGATTCAGCAAATTACCTGAAGAATTTCGACATACAGTTTGAAAAATCAGTTCCATCTTTGTTCACCTTTAACATTCGTAATTCAGAATTAAATGCGCTCTCTGGTATTTCCGTGAAAAATGGGAAAGTGAAAATTGTAGGACTTAAAAAGAGTTACAGTGGCCCAATCCTAGTTACGCATTGGGGGTTGAGTGGACCTGCAGTGCTTAAAACAAGTTCGTGGTTTGCCTCTGAACTCAATGAAAAAGGATATCATTTTGATACTTTAATTTCTTGGATTGATTATTCAACTGAAGAGGAAGGATATCAAGAATTGACAGAGATACTTTTGGAGTCACCTAAAAAGCAAATGAATAATTTGTATTTATTTGATTTGCCTCAACGTTTGTGGCTTTTCATTTTGGCTGAATCAAAAATAGATGAAACAAAGAAATGTATCGATTTAAAGAAAGCTGAAATTAATAAGTTGCTTGAGAATTTAATCAGAATGCCATTTACAGTTATCGGCAAAACAACCTTTAAAGAAGAATTTGTAACGGCTGGGGGAATTTCGCTCAAAGATATTGATGAAAATGAGATGAACTTGAAAAAATATCCGACAATTTATGTAGCCGGTGAGATGTTAAATATTGACGGTGTAACTGGAGGATTCAATTTTCAATCAGCCTGGACAACTGCATGGTTTGCGGCAAATTCAATTGCAAGTAAATTATAAATTGAAGTTGTTTTAACTCCCAGTTTCGGTGTATTTGTAACCTACACCTCTTAACGACAAAAAGTAAAAGGGATTTTTTGCGTCGTCTTCGAAATATTTACGAAATGCTAAAATAAAGTTGTCAATGGTTCTTGTACTTGGAAAAACGGTATAGCCCCAAACTGTTTTAAGTATTTCTTCTCGGGTAACGACTTGATTTTTCTTTTCAATTAACAATTTTAACAATTGTGTTTCTTTTTTGGTGAGTTTAAATTCTCCATTTTTACCTATTGCTTTAAACGAGTTAAAGTCAATATAATTCTCCCCAAAAGTATACTCGGTCAATGTAAGGCGAGGCAGGTGCTGTTGGGTTCTACGAATTAATTTTTGGACACGAAGTAATAGCTCTTCTAATTCAAAAGGTTTGCTCATATAATCATCAGCTCCAGAGCGCAATCCATTAATTCTATCTCTGCTACTATTGCTTGCCGATAAAATCATGATTGGAATATCGTTATTCGATAAACGAATGTGTTGTGTTGCAGTGATGCCATCCATGCTTGGCATCATAATGTCCATAATTACCAAATCAAAACTCTCTGATTTAAGTTTTTGAATTGCGATTGCACCATGAGCTGCTATTGATACTTTATAACCTTCAATTTCTAAATTAATGCGAATTAGTTCCGCCAAATCAATTTCGTCTTCTACGAGCAATATCCTGTATGTCTTCATCAAATGTGCTATCTTATGCTTGAAAAGTGAGTGTGAATTTTGTGCCTTTAGGCGTGTTATTTTCTATTGCTACTTTTCCGCCGTGAATTTCAGTTATTCGCTTAACCAAGAAAAGCCCTAATCCAGATCCTGGTTTTGTTCTTGTTTTTTCTTCACCAACTCTATAGAATTTTTGAAAAACATTTTTCTTTTCGTTGTCTGGAATTCCTATACCGTTATCAGAAAATTCGATTGTCAAATTATTGTCATTTTGGAACGCACAAACCGTTATTTTACCTTCGCCATCGGAATATTTAATGGCATTATTGACTAAATTTACAATCACTGTGCTGATCATTTGCTCATCGGCATTCATGTGAATAGATGGATCGATGTTGATTTCAATTCTTTCAAAATCTACATCGGATAATTCTATAGATTTGAGGGTTTTATTTGTAAATTCATTTAGGTTAATGGATATTTTTTGAGGGTCTGTAAATTTGTTCTCAAAACGAGTGGCCATAAGTATTTGTTCAACCATTTGAGATAATCTAGATATATTCGATTGAGCCATTGAAATCATTTTTGAAACAATGAGCGGATCTGGCCTTTTGACTGCTGTTTGCAGCGCTAAATTGGATGCAGCAATGGGTGTTTTTAGTTCATGCGTAACAGCCAACAAAAAGTTATTTTGCTGTTGATTCAAACGCACAACCCTATCTAGATAAACAAACATTGCAATTCCAATGATAATTGTGATGATTCCCATCGTTAAACCTTCCAAAATCCAAGCTTTATTTTTGCTCTCTAATTTTGTTAGAAGTTTCAGATGAATGTCATCTTTTTCTTTTAGACGAAGTTCTAAACATTTATGTTGCCTACTGTATCCGTAAAAAAATACAAAATTATTTCTTTCACCTAAAAGTTCTTTATTTAATAAAGTAGTATCTATGTTAAGTAATTGATTTTCAATAAATAATAACACTTTAACTTTTGAAATCAATTCAATTCTTTTAGCGCTAAGTATTATATCATTAACGACTAAAGATTTTTTTAGTTTTGTAATTTCAACATCTTTTGAAAATTCATTAGTTTGCAGTTTTGTGAGGGCAATGGTCCACCATAATATGGCACAAAGCATGTATGAAATTGTAAAAAAAATGACAATAATTAGTTTTAATCTATTTTTGAGCATATTGAAACTATCTTTCGCAAGAATATTACTTTTGTAATTCGAACATTAAAATGGAAAAAGAATTTTTTGAATCACTCATCGCTATTCTCGGTCAAACAAATGTAACCCAAAATAAAGAAGATTTGCAAGATGTTTCACACGACTATACTGAAGACCTCTCTTTTTTGCCTGAAATTTTAATCTTTCCAGAAAATTCCATACAAGTTTCCGAGTGTGTAAAGTTGTGCTCTCAATTCAATGTTCCAATTTATACAAGAGGAGCAGGCACTGGACTTTCAGGCGCTTGTTTACCAGTGAAAGGCGGACTTGTGTTGAGTACAAAAAAAATGAATCGCATTCTTGAAATTGATATTCAAAATATGATGGCAACCGTTGAGCCTGGTTTAATCAATATTCACTTGAAACAAGCCTTGGAACCTTATGAACTAACTTATCCTCCTGATCCAGCAAGTTTTGGTTCATCTACTATTGGTGGAAATGTTGCCCATGGTGCAGGTGGTCCTAAAGCTGTTAAATACGGCACTACCCGAGACTATATTCTCAACCTAGAAGTGGTTTTGCCCAATGGCGAAATTATTTGGACCGGTGCCAATACATTGAAAAATTCAACGGGATTCTCTTTAACACATCTTTTTATTGGCAGTGAGGGACTATTGGGTATCATTACTAAAATAGTGGTCAAACTGGTGCCTAAAACCCAACATGAATTGCTCATGTTGGCAATGTTTGAGAAAGCTGAAGATGCTGCCGTTGCCGTAAACAAGGTTTTATTAAGCGGGATGCTTCCAACTGGGCTTGAACTTATGGAAGTCAGTGGCGTTAAAATTGCCGCAGATGCAACCAAAACTAATTTTCCAATACCAAGTAACGTCGAATTTTATCTTTTAATCATTCTCGATGGCAATGTACTCGACGAACTCATGCTTCAAGCAGAACAAATTTTTCCAATTTTAGATGAAAATGGAGCTTTTGAGGTGCTCATGCCTAACAATGCTCAAATGGCTGAGGATTGGTGGAAAGTAAGACGTTCAATTGGTGAAACGGTAAAACAACAAAGTATTTATAAAGAAGAAGATACCGTTGTTCCTAGAGCACATTTGCCGCAACTTTTAACGGGGGTAAAAGAAATTGGAGCAAAATATGGTTTTCGAACAGTTTGTTACGGTCATGCTGGAGACGGCAACTTGCACGTAAATATCTTAAAAGATCAACTTTCAGATGAAAAATGGGAGATTGAAATTCCAAAGGGAATTACAGAAATCTTTGAACTTTGTAAAAAACTTGGCGGCACCATCAGCGGCGAACATGGCGTAGGTTTCGTCCAAAAACCATATTTAGATGTTGTGTTTACCCCAGATCACTGGCGTCTAATGCAAGGTATTAAAACTGTTTTTGATCCGCAAAATTTACTTAATCCCGGAAAATGGATTGAATCAAGGCAACCAATCAACTAATTTGTAAGATTGAGCTTTGGCTTTATCCGCAAATAAAATTTTTGTTTTTTTCCAGGTTTCTGCAAACAATTCACTGTTTCTGTAGTTTTCCAAGCTTTCTTCATCCCTCCAAATACTCGATGTGCAGAGAATATTGGGCTCTTCGATATTTGATATTAGTTGCAGCGATAAACAGCCATTAAAATCTCTAATTTTATCTTTGGAAGCATTGAAAACTTCTAAGAATGACCCAACTTCTTCTGGGTTAAATGTCATTTTTACGTATCTATGTATTTTCATCTAGATGCTTCTAATAAGATCATTGAATCTTCTTTTAGCGCTAATTTTTCGGATGCATTACTGGCATTTCCAGCAATTTGTAGCAAATTTCCATAACTAAAAAGGGCTAAGATTTCGCCCTCTGGTACATCGTCGTAATCATTTGAAATTATATCAATTCTAAATGAATGTGATTTGAATGCGAATGGTTTGCCTTGTGTGAAACCTTCAAAATTCTCACGGTCTAAATTGAAATATACATTTCCATAAGAATCTACATACAAAGCTGTAAGCCGCATTATGTGATTTGAAATGGTTGGCTGTATGGTATTCATTTTCATAAGTGTTTCTTTGGGCTTAAACACTTTTTCTATGTCAAATTGTGAATCAATGAGCATTTCTATCCCCGGCAAATACACCTCTTTTAATGCGTTATATTTAAATTTGTCCACAGGCAAAATAAAATATTGAACATTGTCTTTTTCAAAAGCCATGTAAAAAACACCATTGTCGGGGCCTAAAAAATATTGATCTTTATATTTTGTTATGATGAACCTTTTTGGTTGATTGCTCATAAACGATAAATGGCATATATGTATGGTATTACGAGGGAATTCGTCTTTGAATAATTTCAAATGTACCGATTGCGGAAGTATATGTCCTTTTTTTAATTTTGAAGGACTAACAATCGTTTTTACATGAGGGAAAGCGGAATAAATTTGAGCTTGACCTATGGAATAGTCAATAGATTCAGTTCCAAAATCTATCCAATAATGGAAAATAAGTTGATTATTCGCTGAAAGGGATTCCATATATTTGTAAAAATATCAAATATACGATTGACAGAGCGCATTTACACATTAGAAATTATCAACCCACAGTTATTCTATGGGCCAAATAACGCACACCTAAACTTAATTAAATCGAAATTTCCCAAATTGCAATTTGTGGCTCGAGGCGAGGAAATAAAGGTGTTTGGCGATGAATTAAGTATGAATGATTTTGCCACTGGTATGCAAGTGTTAGAAAAATTATACATTAAAAAAGGGGAGTTAAATGAGCATATCATTCACGAAGCTTTACAAATTGGATATACTGATACTGATTCAGAAAATGTAACCACTGCAATTGAAGATGTAATGCTCATTGGCACAAGGGGGCAAAAAATCAAGGCTCGCACAATCAACCAACGAAAAATGGTGGAATCTGCGAAACAAAATGACATTCTTTTTGCAATTGGACCTGCGGGTACTGGTAAAACATATACTGCCGTTGCTTTGGCTGTTGTTGCTTTGAAGGAAAGAGAAATTCGAAGAATTATTTTAACCCGCCCTGCCGTAGAAGCAGGTGAGAACTTAGGATTCTTGCCTGGCGATCTAAAGGAGAAAATTGATCCTTACTTGCGTCCACTTTACGATGCTTTGGAAGACATGATTCCCTCCGATAAATTAAAAAGTATGATTGAAAGCAGAACTGTTGAAATTGCACCTTTGGCATTCATGAGAGGGAGAACCCTCGATAATTGCTACGTGATTTTAGATGAAGCTCAAAATAGTACCGACTTACAATTGAAAATGTTCTTGACAAGAATGGGTCCCAACGCCAAATTAATCATTACCGGTGATTTAACACAGGTAGATTTGCCTAAAAAACAAATGAGTGGTTTGTTCCGTGCTTTGAAAATTTTACGTAATATTGACGGAATTTCTATTGTTGAATTAGACACACAAGATGTGGTTCGACATAAATTGGTAAAAGAAATTATTAAGGCTTATGATAAAGCCGATGAACAAATATAAAATTATGGAATTACAAGCATTAACCTCAACAAATTATTACTTCAAAAATCAAACAGCTTTTTATAGAGGAAAAGTTCGCGATGTATATACAATTAGCAACGACATTTTGGTCATTGTTGCATGCGATAGGATTTCTGCATTTGACCATGTTTTGCCTAGAAGTATTCCTTTCAAAGGACAAGTGCTCAACGCTGTAGCAAGTATGTTTTTAGAACAAACTCAAGGAATTATTCCAAATTGGAAAATTTCTACTCCCGATGAACAAGTAACAATTGGGAAACGCTGTGATGCAATTCCAATTGAATTTGTTGTGAGAAATTATCTTACGGGCCATGCCTGGCGTGTTTACAAAGAGGGTGGTAGAACAATTTGTGGCAACAAATTACCCGATGGCTTAAATGAAAATGATAAACTTATCACACCAATCATTACACCCGCTACAAAAGCAAAGAGTGGTCACGATGAAGATATCAGTTATAATGAAATTATTGAACAAGGAATTCTTTCCAAAGAGAGACTTGATGAACTTTGCGATAAAGCTATGGCATTGTTTAAATTGGGAACGCAATATGCACTTTCAAAGAATCTTATTTTGGTTGATACAAAATATGAATTTGGATTGTTTAACAACGAAGCTACTTTAATTGACGAAATTCATACCCCAGACAGCTCAAGATTCTTCTACGCCGATTCATACCATAAATTGCAAAATGAAGGCAAACCACAGCGTCAATTAAGTAAAGAATTTGTGCGCGAATGGCTTATGGAAAATAATTTCCAAGGTCTTGAGGGACAAATTGTTCCCGATATGCCCGATGAGTTCGTGAACAATATATCGAATCGTTACCAAGAATTATTCAGCGCCATGATAGGCTCAGATATTGTAAAACGTAATTATGACAATATTTTGGACACTATTGAAAACCGTGTGAATAATGCATTAGATTTATTTTAAGATATTTGTAATTGTTATGAAAATGAAACATATCATGTTTTTAATGGTTAGTGCTTTAAGCATTAATGCGAGAGCACAGGTTAAAACCTCAACCTACGCTGGAGTGCAGTATGCCGACTCTGGTAAATTTAATGGTACTGCTACCAATCCAATTTTAAGCGAACTTTACAGTCGCCCACAATCAATTTATTGCGATACAAACAATAGAATGTATGTGACTGATGAGCACAATGTAATGCTTATTGATGGTGCTACCTCTCGAAATAGGGGCGGTTTTCGTGGTGATCCAACTTCAACTTTGTCTTTAGGTAGTTCTAATGGTACAGGTTTGGTGGCTCGGTTTTCAACTCCAACAGGGGTTGCAGTACATCCTAAATCGAACGATGTATATGTTTGCGACAGAAACAACAACCTCATCCGTAAAGGTTCTAAATTTGTGAATTCATCTAACGAAACCTCATGGAGTACCCTCACAGGTAAAGATAACTTCGTGGGTGGATATGTAAATGGTTTGGTTGGCGTTGCCGAATTTAATACCCCTGAAGATATTGAAATTTCTGATGCCGGTATTTTCTATATTTGCGACAATGCAAACAATTGTATTCGTCAAATTAATAATGGCTTGGTGACTACATTGGGCGGAAATGGAAATTTCGACGCTGGTTATAAAGACGGCAATGATACTTTTGCAAGATTCGACAGACCAACAGGAATTTGTTTAGAAAATAGCAATTCATTGCTCGTAGCAGATAGAAATAACGGAATGGTTCGTAGAATTAATTTAACAACCAAAGCGGTAACTACTGTTGTTAAAGATCTAAATTTCCCTCTCGATATTTGTGTTGTTGGAGCAAAAATTGTAATTGCTGAGGCTACTTGCTTGAAAATCTATGATGGTAGCACAACCACTGTATTTGCAGGAAATCAAAGTACCGGTGGTTATTTAGACGATGAAGTTTCTAAAGCTCTTTTTAGAAATATTTCGCATATTTATTATCGAAAAGCCGATAAATCAGTTTATGTTGTTGACAATGGAAATAATGTAATTCGTAAAGTGCCTTTAACCGACAACGCAGTTGCCGACTTTGTAGCAAACGTTACTTCACCAATTGTGAACCAAACGATTAAACTTACTTCTAATTCATTTAACAACACTTCTCAAACATGGACAATCACTCCAAATTCTTATACTTTACAAGCTGGAACTTTGTTGACTGATAAAATAGTCTATGTTTCTTTCAATAATGTTGGTTCTTATAGCGTTTCATTGAATGCAAAAAATATTTCATCAAATGATGTATTAACAAAAACCAACTACATTAGTGTATCAACAAATTCAGCAGGTTTACCTGCTGTAGATTTTACAGCTTCTTCAGCAACACCTTCTTTGAATCAAGTGGTTACACTCATTGATATGACTTCTAACAACGCAACTTCTTACAAATGGATAATTACACCTTCTGATTTTCAATTTACTGGAACTTCTACTCAAACGGATAGAAATCCGACTGTTAAGTTTGTGAAATTAGGTTATTATACAATTAAGTTAGATGCAACAAACGGAAACGGAAATGGAACACTTACAAAAACAAATTTCATCAATGTATCCGTGAACGGCACAAAACAGGTTATCGGTCAAAATATTTCAATCTACCCAAACCCAGCCCATAATACTTTAGTTGTTCATGGTATAAATGAATACGAATCAATCCGATTTACAGATATTACTGGTAAATCAACCACATTGAACGTACGTGAAAACAATCAAATTGATGTTTCACAATTGGCAAGAGGTATCTATTTCTTGAGCATCGATAATCATGGAGAAATTTGTAAACTTGGGAAGTTCATTTTAGAAAATTGATAAATTTTAAAAATATATTTCTAGAAAAAAAACCGTTATTTAACGGTTTTTTTTCGTTTATACTTTCACTTTTTCTGTGGTTTTTATCTTTACAATTCCTTTCAAGAATTGCAATTTTCTTTTTTGCACTTTCGAATCATTTGAGCGCTTTTGAGTGCTTATTAGGCGCATTACATGGCTTTAAGCAAGATGTTTCTATGTCGTCTTATCTTGCAGCTGTGTCGCTGGTTTTATTAATGCTTTGTCATTTCAGCAAATCAAAGATGTTTAAATCTGTTACGCTTTTTATTTTGATAGGCTTATCCATGTTTGTGGTTGTATTAACATTGCTCGACATTCAACTCATTCATTTTTGGAATCGGAAAGTCGATTTGCAACTGTTCTTTTATTTGAAATTTCCCAAGGAAGTCCTGAATACAATGTCGGTGCAGTTTTGGTTTTTTTCAATTATTGGTATCGCATTCATTTTTATAGTCATCAGAAAAATATTTTTGCGATTTTTTCAAAATAAAATAGAATCAACTTTTGTGATTTCTACAAAAAATAGCATTCTTGTTTTTGCGTTTCTGTTTATTGGGGTGAGGGGAGGATTTGGCATCATGCCGGTGCTTATATCAGATGCATCTTTTTCGGAAAAACGAGAATTGAATATGCTTTCTACAAATTCATGCTGGAATTTTTTCTATCAATTGACCGAAGCTGGGGGATTGGCAGAAATTGAACATTTTACAAATGGGAAATTCAATAATGTTGACCTAAATAAATCATATTTATATTCAGAAAACAATCGTTTTAACTTAGTTTATTGGAATCAATATCCAAATGTTGTACTCATTGTTTTGGAAGGATTTTCAGCTGAAATGTCTTCTTATTTCGAGGGACATGATGGCAATGAAATGCCATATATAGATGAACTGGCAAAAAACGGATATGCATTTACGCAAGCTTTTGCCTCTGGCGATAGAACAGATAAAGGATTGCTTAGTTTATTTAGTGCTTGGCCAGGACAGTCATGGCAAAACATGATCAATCATCCCTCAAAATTCAATAAGCTACCTTCTTTGGTTAAGCAATTCAACACAAAGGGATATGATTCTAAGTTTTTTTATGGTGGAGATTTGAACTTTGCCAACATGGAATTTTATTTGAAATCTTGCGGTTTTAAAAGCTTGTATGGCTTGAACCAAATGAAACAATTTACTGAATCTACAGGAAAGTGGGGGATTCAAGATTCTATGATGCTCCAATTTGCCGCAAAACAGCTGATTGGGAATCAAGGTCCATATTTTGCATCCATTTTAACTTTAAGCACACATGAACCTTATGATTTAGCACCCAAATCTTGCAAATCGGTCAAAGAAAAGATGGCATTTTGTATGAGATATACAGACAGAGCATTGAAGTCGTTTATTGGTAAAATGCAATCGTCTCCTCATTTTAACAATACGCTATTTGTGGTGACCGCCGATCATGGAAAAGAGCTAAATACGGAGAATACGGCTCTGGCTTCACGAAATTTCTTTCACATTCCTTTGTTGTTTTATGGACGTTGTTTACCAAAGGAAATGCAAGGAAAAGTGAATAGAAGTGTGGTTTCTCAAGCCGATATTTATCAATCTTTAGTTGACTTAGTGCTTCAAACTACAGATAATAACGCAGTCTTTTCAAGGTCCTTTTTTAGACCTGAACATCCTAAAAATGCAATATCTAATTTAACTGGTTCAACCATATATTTCGACTCTCTGTCATATAGATACTTGCAAACTGACAAAATGTCAATTTCGCGCAAACGTCAATGGAATAGGGCCGACAGTCTTCTATTGAGCATTCAGTCGAAAATAATTGTGGATTTTTTAAAATAAATTGAAACATTTTCACTCCTTCATACGTCTATCATAAAGTTGGCATTCTTTTTGAATAAACTAATAAAATAAAAAATGAATAACAAAGCAAAAAAGAAACTGTATATCATTGCTGCATTGATTTTAATCAATGCCGTTGGTTTTACCTCAGCTCGTTATTATTTTTCATTACACAATACAACTGAAGAAATACCTTCTGGTTTGTTGAAAAAATTCACTCAGTCTAGTCCTGAGATGATCAGCCCATCTAAATTTTTAGAATTCGGTTTAGATTTACTCCAAAACATAGGAAAGTAATATCCCTGGATTTGCAAAAAAGCGCTACGCTATATTTGTCAAAATTTGAAAGGTTTGCATTAAATTTCAAACTAGATCATGCATTATTTTGGATTGTTTACGCATCTGTTTATTCGTTTTCTTTTCGTTGGGCAGAAAGTTGGCTCGATGGACTCCTAGATTCCGTTATTTTACTTTCATTACACGCACTCGTTTCGTATTTCAACCTTTATTATTTAGTTCCAAGATATTTGTTTACAAAAAGTTATTTGTCTTATTTGTTTACTTTAATTTTATCAATCATTTCCATTTGCTTTCCGTTGGCAATTGTAGCACATTTGGTTATCAGCAATGAAGATTTACAAAGTTTGGTTTGGTCGAGTGCTTTTCTCTTCTTTTTGTCGCTTAGTGTTTTATTTTCAGTGGTTATGACAATGGTTTTGAAATTCACCAAACAATGGTACAAAGACCAAAAATCGCAAAAAGAATTGCAGCAAATTCAGTTGCAAACCGAACTTAAATTTTTAAAGGCCCAAATTAACCCCCACTTTTTATTCAATTCTCTCAACAATTTATACGCGTTAACTTTAAAAAAATCGGACTTAGCACCTACAGTTGTGCTTCGTTTATCAGATATTTTGAGGTATGTGCTTTATGAGAGTAATCAAGGGCATGTTTCTATATTAAAAGAAATTAAACACATCCTAGATTATGTTGAAATTGAAAAATTAAGATTGGGGAATGCAGTTATCATTGAAGTCAATGTCGATGAAAATATCAAAGATCAAAATATTGAGCCTATGTTGCTTTTAACATTGGTTGAAAACGCATTTAAACATAGCGAAAATGTAATGGTCGCTGATAGATTTGTTAAAATACATATTGTGGCATTGGAACACGGATTTCGTTTTCTTATCGAAAATTCTTTCGATCCATCGAAGAAAAGTAAAGAAATGGGTGGCATAGGGCTGCAGAATATTAAAAAAAGATTATCTTTAACATATCCAGGTAAACATGAATTGAATTCGAGCATATCGGAAAATGTTTATCAGGTTGATTTAATAATAAATGACTAACATGAACAAAATTAGAACTGTATTAATTGATGACGAGCCTCTGGCTTTAGATGTTTTGGAGGGACTTTTGATGAGTTTTCCTCAAATAGAAATAGTTGGTAAATTTAATAACCCCTCGGAAGCGTTGCCTGCTTTGAAAGAGTTAAACCCAGCTGTAGTTTTTACCGACATTCAAATGCCCGGGCAATCGGGATTGGATTTTATTCAATCGCAATATCCATCACCATTTGCAGTTATTTTCACAACGGCTCATCCAAATTTTGCGGCTGATGCGTTTGAATATGAGG
This sequence comes from Chitinophaga pinensis, assembly GCA_945865625.1. Classification (GTDB taxonomy): domain Bacteria; phylum Bacteroidota; class Bacteroidia; order NS11-12g; family UBA955; genus VMCP01. The sequence goes on along the minus strand of CAMBFD010000006.1, from coordinate 11,825 downwards.
CCTTAGATTACCTTTTAAAGCCCATTTCCCCCGACCGATTAGGAAAAGCGATCAAGAGACTAGAAGAATATATAGAATACCGTAACGACGCTACAGAAGTGGCTTCTACTATTGAAGATTATGTTTACGTAAAAGTAGACGGCGAACATCAGAAAATATTGTTCAAAGACATATATTATATTGAGGCGTTTGCCGATTATGTGAAAATATGGATTTCTCCTACGAAGCGAATCGTAACCTTGCAAACAATGAGAAACATGGAAGCGGGTTTACCACAAACTAATTTTGTGCGAGTTCACAGAAGTTTTATCATTGCCATTGATAAAATAAAGTCAATTCAAAATAATGCCATTATTTTGGAGGGCGATATTGAAGTTCCAATTGGTAAAAATTATAAAGATCCTATTTCAAACCTATTGTCAAAAAAGAAATTTTAATGTTCTGTTAAAAAAATCAATTATTTTAGGTTTTTTTTGTAATGTAAATGATAATTTAATTATAGATTAATTTAATTTATTATGAATTACTATAATATGAGTCACAAATAGGTCAAATTATAAACTGCAAGCAATCTATTAAGCATTTGAAATTCAATTATTTAGACGGATTTTCATAATGGTTTTTGTTATTTTATATGAAACTTTGTTCAAACAGATAAAATAAATGCACTTAAACCAAGTTTATAGTATTGAGTTATTCTGTATTTTCGGAATTACTTAAACTAAAACTAAACAGAAAAAGACGTGAGTAGGTTAGATTACAACAAGATCAAAAATCTTGCTGCCTCTAAGAGAATGCCAATTAAAGAATTGGCGAGGTTGTGCGATTTGAGTGAACAAGGGTTTCACTACATGCTTAAAAAGCAAACAATGCGTGTAGACACATTGGAAAAAATTTGTGTGACATTGGGCGTAAACCCAAGAGATCTTTTTGAAAATGAGAATGGAGATTTTAATCCATCTGCCATTATTATTCCAGCTAGAACTTCAGAAAATAATGATGCCTTGCTTCAAAAGCTGGATATTATTATTGAATTATTAAGATTGCAAAAAATTATGTAAAGAGAACTACTAATAAAAATTCCAATTAGCCATTGAAATTTGTAGCAGTATTATTGCGTATTTTAATCTTATGCCTAAATAGTGAAAGTAATTTTTAGTCAACTAAAAATATAGTTCATTTATTTCGAAGTCGCCTTTTGGTGGCTTTTTTTTTGTTTTTTAGGGTTTATAAAGGTTTATGAAATCGTTAAACCAAAACTCTAAACCCTAAACCCTAAATTTCCCCTTTTGCAAAAACGGTTGAAGCTAAGTCAAGTAACTCGCTATCAATGCCATATTTTTTTTGAATATAACCGTTTTCGTTTAAATATGGAATCAACTGCTCCATCGGAATATTCCCGGTGAGATCATCTTTTGCAAATGGGCAACCTCCAAAGCCCAATAAAGCACCATCAAATCGTTTGCATCCAGCGTCTAATGCAGCTTGTATTTTATTTTCCCAATCAAAGGCCTTCGCATGGAAGTGAGCTCCAAAGTCAATATGGGGGAAATGAGGAATTAAATTAGAATATATCTTTTGAATGTCGTTCACATTTGCCAATCCTGTGGTATCGGCTAAACTAATGATTCTAACGCCAATGCTGCCAATTTTATCGGCCCATTGCATAGCCAACTCTGCATGGTATTCATCGCCGTATGGATTGCCAAAAGCCATGCTGATATATGCCACAACTTCTTTTCCAGATGAAACTGCAATTTCTTGAATTTTGGCAAGACGTATAAATGAATCTTGTTGGGTTGAATTTGTATTTCTTCTTTGAAAGGTTTCACTCAGTGAAAATGGGTACCCTAAATACTTAATCTTAGGATGAATTACAGCCTTCAATGCGCCACGCTCATTGGCAACAATAACCAATAACTTTGTGGGTGTATCAATCTCAGAAATGGCATTGATTACTTCATTTGTATCTGCCATCTGGGGTACCGACTCGGGATTTACAAAACTCCCACAATCCAATACCTCAAAATTGCACTTTAACAATGCTTTTAGATATTCAATCTTCTTTTCAGTTGGGATGAAGTGTGAAATGCCTTGCATGGCATCTCGGGGGCATTCAACAATTGTAAAATCTCTCTGCTTCACTTGTTTTATAGATTTTCCTTTTCCCCCTAAATTTGGATTTACACAAATATAAGAAAAAAAAGGACGCAATTTATTGCGTCCTTTAACTATTTTTGGCGTTTAGCGCTATAAAAAATCAAAGAAATATTGTGTAATCTTTTTATATAAATGCGCTCTGTCTGGTCCTACAACGTTGTGTTTGTGTCCAGGATAAACGTAATAGTCTAAGTTTGTGTTTATAGCCCCAACAGATTTTTGTACAAACTTTAAACTGTGCTGCCAAACAACAACATCGTCGTCGGCACCGTGAATCATGAGCAAACGGCCTTTTAAATTACCTGCATGGTTTAATAAGTTGTTGGCAGCATATCCCTCAGGATTTTCAGAAGGCTTATCCATATAACGTTCGGTGTACATGATTTCATAGAGAGACCAATCGATTACCGGTCCGCCTGCAACACCCACTTTGTAAGCGCCTGGTTTTCTTGTCATCAATGAGGTTGTCATGAATCCACCAAAACTCCATCCGTGCACACCAACTCTGTTAGAATCTACATATTGCTGCGTCTTGAGATAGTTCAATGCAAACAATTGATCTTCCATTTCTACGGTTCCCAATTGACGATGCGTTGCATTTTCAAATTCTAATCCTCTATGAGATGAACCTCTATTGTCAACAGTAAATACAATATATCCCTTTTGAGCCATGTAATGCATCCATAATTGACCTCCACCTAACCAAGAATTGGTTACCATTTGTGCATGCGGTCCGCCATATAAATAAACCACAACAGGATATTTCTTTGTTTGGTCAAAATTTGGAGGGAAGAAAGTACGTGTGTGCAATGTTATGCCATTGTGGTTCAATTGTGACAGTGAAACCTCACCTAAAATAAAATCTTCGATCGGATTTTGTGAAACGTATATTCTCTGTTCCGACTTATCACTTATTTTATGGGAAATTGTTTCCTTGATTCTTTCATCGATATTAAGCGATATAGTCATTCCAGGCGTTGTTGAATTTGAGAATAAACTTCCGATAAATCCAGATTCGCAATTTGAAATAATGTTGTGTGTGCCAGTAAGGTTTGGAAATAAAACAATCGGTGCATTTTTTGGTTTCGACCACTGAATTGCAAGTGGGCAGCGGCTTATTGGTTCTTCAGTATACAGTTCAGCTTTGTTGCTTCTAGTTGAATTCACGATTAAATATTGACCCGATTTGTCAAATCCATAGATATCTGTAATTTCCCATTTTCCTGATGTAATTTGAGATAATTGTCCCTTAGAATATAAATATAGGTGATTAAACCCATCAAGTTCACTTTGCCAAATGAAATCGGTATTTGAATTTGGAATGAATAAAGGTCCATTTTCAGGTTCAATGTATTTGGGATGTTTGTGCGTAAAAAGTGTTTTGATCAGAGAACCATCTTCCGCTGAATATTGGTTCAATTTCATTTCATTTTGTTCGCGGTTTACAATGGCAACATAAATTGAACTTTCATCTGGAGACCAAGTTACGTTTGTAAGGTATTGATCGTATTGACCTGCAGTGTTTAAATAAATAGTTTTATTTAAAAGTAAGTTATATACGCCAATTGTAACAGTATGGCTGCTATCACCGGCCATTGGATATTTAATGGTAGAAGGCTTAGCGGGTCTTTCAGCGATAGAAAAAAGAGGGTAGTCGGTAACCCTGCGTTCATCCATTCTATAAAATGCCAATTTTGATCCGTATTTAGACCAAAATAAGCCCTTAGAGATGCCAAACTCATTTCTATGAACAGATTGTCCGTAAACAATGCCTTTTCCTCCATCAGAAGTGATTTTAATGGTGTCTGAATAACCATCCACATAAATATTGTTGTTGCTTACATAAGCCAAATTCAAGCCTGTATTTTTAATTGGGATATCTACAATTACTCTTGCGCCAATATATTCAGTGATTTCCTGAGCTTCCATATTTTCTGGCAAGGTTGCATAATGTGCAATGTATCGGCTAACTTTATCTCCTTCGATATTTAAAATAAACATAAAAATATCGTTTTTTACTTGGAAATAGGCTGGCATTTTGATTGAATTTGGTTGCACTGTTGCAGTTAACCATTTGAACATTGGAATTCCTGAGATTTTTGCATCATTATATGTTGCGGTAGGATTTAACTTAATAAATCCCTGAAACAAATCAACTAATTCAGATTTACTTCCAATATTAAAATTGGCTTTGGTCTTCGTTTTTGCGTTGTATACGTTTAAAACATTGTCTTCTAATAAGGTATAATATTCTGTTCCCGGAATCCATTGAAACATTTTTGGAGTAGTTGGGTAATATTTACGGTTGAAACAATCTGTGATCTCAAATTTCTTGTCTGGAGCTTTGTCTGCAGCCAATATTGGAGATACATCTGTTTGAATTTGAGACTTTCCGGCGCTAAATACGCTCAAGATTGCCAATGCAGAGAATAATTTATATGTTTTCATTGAGGGTTTACCAATTTTCTTTCGCAAATTTGCATAAATAATAAAAACATGCAAAATCATCAGCAAATTATTGAAGAAATTTGGAATAATCGCGAATTGTTGAAAAATGTTGAAAATGTTAAAATCATTGAAGACATCATTGAAGAGTTAGATAAAGGTCGATTAAGGGTGGCTCAGCCCAATTCTGATGGCACTTGGTCAGTCAATGATTGGGTGAAAAAGGCGGTGATTTTATATTTTCCAACGCGTGAAATGTCGGTTTCTAACGCTGGTCCAATGGAATTTTATGATAAAATGCCGTTGAAAAAGAATTATAAAGAATTAGGCATTCGGGTTGTACCGCATGCAGTGGCGCGTCATGGGGCATACATTTCCCCTGGGGTAATATTAATGCCATCTTATGTGAATATTGGCGCTTTTGTTGATGCCGGAACCATGGTCGATACTTGGGCAACGGTTGGAAGCTGCGCTCAAATAGGTAAAAACGTTCATTTAAGCGGTGGCGTTGGAATTGGCGGAGTATTAGAGCCAGTTCAAGCGGCTCCAGTGATTATTGAAGACGATTGTTTTGTAGGAAGTAGATGCATTGTGGTTGAAGGTGTTCATGTGGGTAAAGAAGCAGTTTTAGGCGCTGGCTTAACACTAACAATGAGTACCAAAGTGTTTGATGTAAATACGGGTGAAGAGTTGCCTAGAGGATATATACCTCCGAGAAGTGTGGTGATTCCAGGTAGCATTAAAAAAGAATTTACAGGTGGTGAATTTTATGTTCCTGCCGCTTTGATCATTGGTCAAAGAAAAGAAAGTACAGATACAAAAACCTCCTTAAATCAGGCACTGAGGGACTTTAACGTAGCGGTATAATGCGTATTGGATTTGATGCAAAACGGTTTTATCAAAATGCTTCTGGTTTGGGAAACTATTCTAGAAAGTTGATTGCCGATTTACATCAATTTCATCCGAGTTGGGAATTGAAACTTTTTGTTCCCAAATTGATTGAAAATACCAGTGAATCAATTGTTTACCCTACATCAAATTCGAAGCTATGGAGAACTTGGGGCATGGGTAAATCCATTTCCAAGGAGAAAATCGAGGTGTTTCATGGGTTATCGAACGAATTGCCATTTGATATCCCTCAAAAAATTAGAAAAGTGGTGACCATTCACGATGTCATTTTTAAGCAATTTCCAGATTATTACCCATTTTTTGATCGGAAAATCTATCATTTAAAAACAAGTTTTGCATTGGTGAAATCCGACAAAGTGATTGCCACAAGTGAAGCCACAGCAAGTGAGATTCAAAAATACTATAAAGTTAAAGAAGGAAAGATTGAGGTTGTATATCAAGCTGTAGATTCAGAATATTATAATCACAAGGCTCATTTTTTAAATGATGAAAAATACTTCATTTACACTTCGAGTTTCACAAAACGCAAGAATCATTTAACCCTCATTCAAGCTTTTGAATTGTCGAAAAAACAACACAATTGGAATTTAAAATTGGCTGGATTAGATGGTGAAATGGCAGGGTTTATTCAGAATCAAATCAATCAGTTAGGACTTCAAGATAGGGTAGAAATAATTTTGAATGTTCAGCAAGATCAAATGTTCGAATTGATGAAAAACGCATCGGCATTTGTGTATCCAAGTTTACTTGAGGGATTTGGAATTCCATTGGCGGAAGCTGCCGCAGTGGGATTACCCATGGCAGTTTCGAGGAATGCCATTTTTACAGAATTGGCAGGGGATTCAGCGTTGTATTTTCATCCAAATGACGAACGAGAACTGGCTTCGCAGTTGGTGCTATTAACCAACGATGACACTCGAATTCAACAATTGCAAAAACGCTCGATATTATTAAATAAAATTGATTCCAAAAGAATTATGGATCAAATGACAGTGTTGTATTTGGGTTAAATATTCCCCTTAAACAACTTTACAGCGATTGCAAGCAATATCACTCCGAAAAATTTACGGATTGTAATCATTCCGGCTTTTCCAATTTTCTTTTCAATGAACCCTGTTGTATTCAAAACAATGAAAATCAACAATATATTTGGCAAAATTCCCATTAAAATAGTGCTTTTATCGTAAATAGCCTTTAAAGATAAAATCGTTGTTAATGTTCCTGAACCCGCTATGATAGGAAATGCAACTGGCACAATACTGCCGCTTGGAGTATTGGGATCAGTTCTGAATATATCGATTCCCAAAACCATTTCCAATGCTAAAATGAACATCACAATGCTTCCGGCAAGGGCAAACGACTTAATGTCGATACCCAAATATTTCAAGAAATAATCTCCAACATATAAAAAACCAATCATTAAGGCCGCAGACGCCAAAGTGACTTTTGTAGGATTAATATCTGGAATTTTTTCTTTCAATGATACCAAAATAGGAATTGATCCTAACATGTCAATTACAGCAAAAAGTGTAAAAAATACGGTTATAACTTCGTTGATATTCATTTATTTGGAGTTTAAAGTTTATTGATTAAAGTTTAATGTTGGTTTTGCGTTTTGATATAATTTTTGAAACTAAATCAATATCAATAACTTTAAACGCTAAACATTAAACTTTAAATTTATTTAAATGGTGAATCTGGTTCTTTTTTAATGACATTATACGTTAAAATATCGGTGAGTCTGGTTGAAACCTTATTTAAAAATACAGCTAATTTTCCTTGAAGCGTAAGAATTAAATATCGTTTGTGCTTTTCAATGGCGTTCCAAATTTCCATGGCAACCTTTTCTGAAGACATAAGTTTACTTTCATTCAATGGGGTGTCGCCTTGAGCGAATCCATCTTTATTTAGTGCGGTGTTTCGAATGTTTGAATTTGTATAACCCGGACAAGCAATCAATACATTTAGTCCGGTTTTGAGATTTTCAACCCTCAAACTTTCAAGAAATCCATGCATTGCAAATTTACTTGCTGAATAACCCGTTCTTGCGGGTAAACCTTTGAATCCAGCAATCGAAGAAACACCAACTACAGTACCTTTTCTATTGAGTAGGTGCGGAAGTGCAAATTTCGTACAGTAAACTGTACCCCAGAAATTTGTATTCATTAAAGATTCAATAACCTTCAAATCCACATCCTTAAATAATGAACGCATACTAATGCCTGCGTTGTTGATGAGAATGTCAATATGATGAAATTTCTCAACCGTTTGGTCTATAAGACGAGCACAGTCATCATGTATGCTTACATCGCCTTTTACCAATAATACTTCTACGGAAGAAAATTGTTGAATCTCACTTTTGAGGGATTCAAGTGCGGCCATATTTCTGGCGAATAGCGACAAATGATAGCCTAGTTCAGCACCTTTGAGTGCCAGAGAACGGCCAATGCCGCTGCTTGCTCCAGTAATGATGGCTACTTTTGTCATTTATTTCCATTTGATACTGCAACCTACGGCATCAACTTCTGGGTAATCGATATCAATGCCATCTAAGGTATATTCAATTGCATCTTCAAGATGAACACTCATAACGGTGGCTTCATTTTCCCAGCTATCGTCAATTGCACCTTTGTAAACCAATTCTCTCTTTTGATTAAATAAGAAAACTTCTGGAGTTTTTTGAGCACCCAAGTTTCTCATAACATTTTGATTTTCATCATGTAAATAGGGGAATGGCAGTCTAAATTGGGTTGCCAATTGTTTCATGTTGTCGAAACTATCTTGAGGTTGAACTGAGGGATCATTTCCGCAGATTGCTACAAAACCGAGGTTATCTTCTTCAAATGTGTGAGCCAATTTTATCATTCTAGGCCAGTATGCTTGGGAATATGGGCAATGATTTGAGGTTACAAGAACTAGGAAAGCATATTTATCTGAAAAATCATAAGAACTTACCATTTCATTTTTGGTGCTCTTCAGTTGAAAAGGCTTTAAAATATCTCCAATATTCATAACAAATGCAAAATAATGGGAAAATGGAAAGAATATCTAAAAATGTTGATTAAAGTTAGAAAGCGTTGAAAAGTTCTGTTGTACAGAACAAAATATTAGAGTTATTTTGCACTGTGCAGCAATTCATCGTTTCAGCCCGTAAATACCGTCCTTCTACATTTGCTGATGTAGTGGGTCAAAAACATGTTGCCGAAACTTTAATGCACGAAATTACCGGAAACAAATTGGCTCAAGCTTTTTTGTTTACTGGTCCGAGAGGTGTTGGTAAAACAACATGCGCCAGAATCCTGGCTAAAGTCATTAACATTCAAGATGAAAACATAGATCCCAATCAGGATTTTGCTTTCAATATCTTTGAATTGGATGCCGCTTCAAATAATTCAGTCGATGACATTCGTCACTTAATAGATCAAGTGAGAATACCACCTCAAGTAGGAAAGTATAAAGTCTATATTATAGACGAGGTTCACATGTTGTCGACAGCCGCTTTTAATGCTTTCCTTAAAACATTAGAAGAACCACCATCGTATGCTATTTTTATTTTAGCGACTACTGAAAAACATAAAATTCTTCCAACTATCTTAAGTCGTTGCCAAGTTTTCAACTTCAACCGTATTGAAGCTTCAGACATGGTTGAGCACCTTAAAATGATCGCTCAAAATGAGAATATTGTGGCTTCTGATGACGCTTTGCACCTAATTGCGAGAAAGGCAGATGGAGGATTGCGCGATGCTTTAAGTTTGTTCGATCAATTGGTGAGTTTCTCAAGAGGTGACGTAACCTATGAAAAGGCAGTAGAAATCTTAAATATTCTCGATGTTGATACTTTCTTTGATGTAACAGAGACTTTGATTCATCAAAACATTGCTGAAGCTTTGTTAATTTTCGATAATGTTCTCAATAAAGGTTTTGATGGTTCATTGTTTATTTCAGGCATGGCTCAACATTTTAGAAACTTAATGGTTTGTAAAGACGAAAGTACACTTCGATTGTTAGATGTATCACAAGCGTTCAAATTGAAATACCTTGAACAAACCAAAATGCTCGATTTGGGGCTAATTATCAATGCTTTGAATTTAACCAATGAAACCGACGAAAAATATAAGTTTAGTCGGAATCCGAGGCTTCTCATAGAGCTCATGCTCATAAAGTTGGCACATTTAGCGCAATTTATTTCGGAAATCCCCACTTTGGAGGATATAAAAAAAAAATTAGCCAATCCTAATTTTAGCTCCCCCCCCAAGACAACAGTAAATACTGTGGTTTCAAAAGATAGGGCCGTTCCAACAATCAAAGAACATATTGAAGAAAAGATTACCTCCACCAGGCTGGGGAAACTCGACCGAAATACATTCAAGCAAAAGAAGTTAGAGAAGGAAATTAGTGCTCAAGTAGATTCAAATTCTGAGATTCAAAACTTAGACACTAAACCTTCGGAAGAGGTTGCCCTTTCAATGAATGCAGATGTTATTATACCGAGCATTCACCAAATGATGGAAGAATTCTCTCTGTCGCAAAGTTCGAGAGTGAGTGGCTTGATTAAGTCGATTTTGTTTCATTTGGAGGGACAACAAGTTGTTTTTACTGTTTCAAGCAAAGCGCAAGAATTGGCAATGGAAGACATTCGTATTCAGATGTTGCAATTTTTGATTAAAAAATCAAGAAGTACCATTAACAATGTTCTTGTAGTGATGGGTGCGGTTGAAGAAACTGAAAAAAGACCATACACCGACAAGGAAAAGCTCGATTATTTCTTAAAAAAGCACAAGGATTTGTCGACGGTTATTGAAAAATTGCATTTGAGATTGATTTAACACAATTGCGGATTCGTTTCCCCAATATTTTTCGCACTTTTCGAAGATTTTTCTTTCTGCTATCGACCTTTTGATGTTTCTTTGTAGAAAGGATTATGCAGGTGAATTCAAACATCTCTTTTCAGGATACTGCAACAGCTTTTGCACATAAAACCGATAAGGATTTAGGTAGGGCTCGTTTACTTTTTCGTTCATTCGATTATCCGATTTTGCTAAAATGGGGGCCAGGATTAGCGAAAATTGCAGTTTCTTTGGGATTTAAATTTGTGATTAAAGACACGATTTTCAAGCAATTTTGTGGTGGTGAAAACATCCAAGAATGCATTCACGCTATTCAACAGCTTGCAAAATCTGGCATTGGCACAATTCTCGATTATTCAGTTGAGGGTGAAGAAAGCGAACTCGTATTTGTATCTACTGCTGCGGAAATTATAAAAACGATTGACATGGCACATGGCAATGCTTCGATTCCTTTCGCAGTTTTTAAAGTAACAGGTATCATTGACTCTCATGTCCTTGAAAAGGTTTCATCGAACATTGAATTAAGTGAATCTGAGCAAACATTGTGGGACAATGGTAAAGCAAGATTTTTTGATATCTGTTATCATGCTCAAAAAAATGATGTGCGTTTATTTATTGATGCAGAAGAATCATGGATTCAGTTGGCCATTGACCAACTTGCTGAACAAGCCATGGGCGAAGTCAATACTACTAAAGCTTTGATTTATAATACAGTGCAATTGTATCGCCACGATAGATTTGCTTATTTGAAAGATCAAATTAAAACGACAAGTGCATTTCTAGGATTTAAATTGGTGCGTGGGGCTTATATGGAAAAGGAAAGGGCCAGAGCCATTGAATTTGGTTATCAAGATCCAATTCAACCAAACAAAGAAAGTACTGATAGCGATTATAATGAGGCATTGAAGTTTTGTATCGAGAATTCCGATAAAGTAAGTATTTGTGTTGGAACACATAATGAAAATAGTTCAATGTTAGGTGTTCAATTGATGACAGAAAAGGGATTGGATAAAACCGATACAAGGGTTTATTTTTCTCAATTGCTTGGAATGAGCGATCATATTAGTTTCAATTTATCTCATTCTAAATACAATGTTGCGAAATATGTTCCTTATGGTCCGGTGAATGCTGTTATTCCATACCTCACAAGAAGGGCCCAAGAAAATAGCAGTGTCGCTGGTCAAATGGGGCGCGAGTTGGGATTGATTGACACCGAGATTAAACGTAGAAGAAATGAATCATAATTCAAAAAAATACCTATTAATGAAAATTGGAGGCGTTCTCCTTGTACTATATGTACTCATTGGTGGGTTGTTTTTGCCATTGAAAACGGGTATTACAGGTGTCAATACTTATAAAATTAAATCAAATTCATTGCAGGAGATTTCATTTGACATATACAATCCTGGTGAAAATTTCAAAGCCACAAAAGTTCTTCTAAAAAAAGAAAATAAAATTTATGAA
>CAMBFD010000005.1 GCA_945865625.1 Chitinophaga pinensis | reverse complement strand
CTCGAAGAAATGTTGGTTCAATTTGGAATTAAACACAACATCGAGCCGCATTTGAGCGGACTTCCTTTTGTGCGTTATAAAAATGCCACTACCGTAAGAGATGAAATTGTTCTATTTACCCTAATTGCCTTTGCTGTAACTGCTCTCCTTATTCTGCTCCTCTTCAGAAGCATTAGCACCTTGCTCATTTCACTGGTATTTATTGCCATTGGTGTCATTACCATGATGGGTGTTTCAGGTATCTTAGGGTTTAAATTAAACCTACTTACAGGAACATTACCTCCACTTTTAGTTGTTGTGGGCGTTCAAAATACCATTTATTTAATCAATCAATACCACGACGAATACCGTAAACATAAAAAGAAAGCGCAGGCATTAACTCGAATCATTTCACGAATTGGCGTTGCTACCTTTTTGATCAATTTTACTACTGCCGTAGGATTTGGAACATTCTATTTTACGAAAACACAAATTCTAGAACAGTTTGGTTTGGTTGCTTTCATCACCATTAACATCATTTTTGTAATTAGCATTGTTGGAATTCCAGCACTTTATTCTTACCTCCCAACACCAACAGATAAGCAAATTGCCCATCTCGATAATAAGAATGTATTGAGGTTTTTAGCTTGGGTTAAGAATACTACATTTAAAAGCAAGCGTCGAATTTACTTTTGGTTCATCTTAGTGAGTGCTTTAAGCACAGTCTTTATTTTTAGGTTAAAACCTTTGGCCTTCATGGTCGACGATATTCCTCACGATTCAAAAATCTATAAAGATTTGGTGTTTCTGCAAGATAATTTCAAGGGTGTCATGCCTTATGAAATTTTGATTACGACCTACGAAGAAGGAGGGGTAACTTCCCCGGAAATGCTAAATAAGGGAAGAACCTTGCAAAAAGCATTGAAACAATTCTCAGAATTGTCGAAGCCTATGTCATTGGTGGAAGTGGTATCTGCAGCCAATCAAGCAAATAATGGAAACGATCCGCGGTTTTACCGCATTCCAAAAGCAACCGATCTGGGTGAATTGGCGTTGAAATTGCCACCTGCTGAACCTGGTAAACCAAATTTATTGAAGGGATTTGTTGACACATCCTTTTCACAAATGCGCATTAGTTACCAAATGAAAGATGTGGGTTCTATTCGCATGGATTCGATTAATAAAGAAGTGACACGAATTTTGGCTGATATCTTTCCTGGTGACCAATACAATGTGAAAATTACAGGTACAACGGCTATTTTCTTGAAAGGGAATTCATATTTATTCGATAGTTTATTGTCGGCAACTTTTTGGTCATTGTTGTTAATTTCATTGACAATGGGATTTTTGTTTCCTTCTATAAGAATGATAATCATTGCAATTGTGCCTAATATTATTCCATTGATGATTACAGCTGGAACCATGGGGTATTTCAATATTCCATTGAAACCGAGCACCATTTTGGTATTTAGTATTGCCTTTGGTATCACTGTAGATGCCACCATTCACTTTGTTTCAACCTTCCGAAGGGAGGTAATTAAACACAACAAACCAATTCGAATTGCATTGGCTGATACCATTGATGAAGTTGGATTGAGTATGATTTACACCATGTTGGCAATCTGTTCTGGCTTCTTAATCTTTACTTTTTCTGAGTTCCAAGGAACTGCAGCATTGGGTTGGTTAACTGGCTTAACAATTATTACTGGAATGGCGGCAAATTTATTTTTATTGCCGGCTTTGATTCTCACCTTTGAAAAGTTTATCAATCCCAAGATTGAATTGAAAGAGGTTGTGATGGAAATTCCGGATGAAGATTAATTAAAGTGCCAATTGGCTGCAACCGCGCATGTCCGAAAAGTCGAGCCTTCCGAGTATTTCAAAACTACCATCGTCGTAAACTTTACCAAGATCGTCGGTGGCTATAAAGCTACAGCTGTAAATATTGGCTAAATCAATGATACAAATTCGGCCAGTTTTACCGTTGGGCAACCAATTTCCTGGATCTGCGGCATCTTGAACAAGGATTTTCATCCAAGGGGGACAAAAAAATCGTCCATTGCCTTTCGAGTAAGCTTGAGAGAGTAGCTCTGTCATTCCGTATTCGCTGTGTATTTCATTTACATTGAATGCATTGCAAAGGGTTTGATGGAGTTCTGTACGCGTTGGTTCTGCACCGCGGCCTTTCATACCTCCGGTTTCCATGATTATGCAATTTTGAAATGATTGATTTTTTGCAAATTCTGCAAAGTCGAGCAATGCAAAGGTTACGCCGAGTAAAAGTACGGGTTCATTATTTTTTAGGGACGCTTGTATGTCGTTCAATAATTGCTCAAAGTCATACAAATAAAAGCCACCGCCAAGATTGCTATTTTGGATCATATGATTGGCCATATAAACGAGGCTAGACCCTGCTCTTTCGAGGTAATTTGGCAGAAGGGCAAAGATTTTGTAGTTGCGATAATCTTGGTAAAAGGCATTGAATCCCTCCGAAAAAGAACGCTCATATACCTGAAGTTTATGGACAAAATGGCTGGAAACCCCTTTTCCGGTGGTTGAGCTAGAAGTGAATATAGCATCAAAAGGGGCTGCACTTACAACTTGGTGGTTTTTAAACATTGAAATGGGCAAGAAGGGAAAATCGACGAAGTTTTTAACTGGTTTATCGACGCCCTTGTAAAGAGTTGTCCATTTTTGGTATATTTGGTTCTGGCTGTTTTGAAAGAAATAAATTTCTTTACAGTACTTTAAAAAATCATCATCGCTCGCAATTGTGAAAATTCCATTTTCAATAAAGTTCATTTTATTTTCAGTGATTGGATTCATTGGAGCGTGTACCGACGACAAAAATACAACATCCATTGTACCTGCCATAGAATTAAAAGGAGAATATTTATTTAATAGTGGTTATGGTTACGACAGTTTTGTGTGGGTTGATATAGCATTTACGGATGGAGATGGCGACATAGGTTTAACGGGATCGGATACTTTCGGTGATTTTGCCTACGGAAAGCAGAATTTTTTTAATTTTAAATGTTGGTATTTTGAAAAGCGAGGAGGTAAATGGACAACAGTTATGAATCCATTGATTCCTGGGGACACATTAAATTTACATGAAAGGATATTGAGTTTAACTCCAAAAGGAAATGAAAAGGGAATTCAGGGGATATTTAATTTCAAGATAAATGCCAGGCCATTTAGTTACCGTGGTGACACTGTAAAATACCGATTTCAGCTCGTAGATAGGGCTTTACATAAAAGTAATCTTGTGGAAACAAAAATATTCATTCTAAAACATCCCTAATAATCAATAATAATCGATAATTTCGCAACAATATTTTGTTTGGTATAACGTTTGTAAAAGCAATGATAAGAATGAAGCAATATTTAGTGTGTTTGTTGTGCATAATTTCAACACCTTTATTTTCACAAGGTAGAGTATCTTTTGCATACGTTGATTCGGATTATATTTTGGGTAGAATGCCTGAATTTAAGTCGGCGCAAACGCAATTAGAAGATTTCGCTGTGAAATGGGAGTCAGAAGCTCAAAAGATGCAAAGTCAATTGACACAAATGGAGAAAGATTATCAAGCAGAAGAAATATTGTTAACTTCAGATCAGAAAAAGCAAAAGAAAGATGCTCTTGGGTTGCAAGAAAATGAATTGGTAAAATACCGTGAAGATAAGTTTGGAAGCAATGGTTCTTTATTTAAAAAACGTGAAGAACTGATTAAACCTATTCAAGATAAATTGTTTGAAGCTGTTCAATCGGTTGCCAAAAAGGAGGCTTTAGACTTTATTTTCGACAAGGCGAGTGGTGTGCAAATGTTATACGCCAATCCTAAATTCGATAAAACATTTGAAGTAATGGAGGAATTATCTATACCTTTGAATGAAACTGAAACATCACCGAAAACAAAAAATAACGAAAAAAAATAAAATATAATATACGATGAAAAAAATTCTAGTTCTATCAACTTTCATGTTTTTCTTAGCTTGTGGCTCATTTGCTCAAGCTCAAAAAATTGCTTTTGTAAACACACAAATCATTATCGACACTTTACCTGCTAAAGACAGTGCGGAGAAGAAATTGGCAATTTTTGCCAAGCAATACGATGAGAGAATCAAAGATTTGCAAATGGAAATCCAATCTAAACAAAAAGAGTACGAAGTAAAAGCTAAAGGTGGTGCAACTCCAGCTCAATTGGAGCTTATCCAAAAAAGCTACGAGCGTTTGGTTCAAGAGTATCAAGAAACTGAACAAGCGGGCAATGCCGATATGCAAGCTCAAAGAGCCAAATTATTGAAGCCTATCGTTGAAGATATCAAAAAAGCAATTGGTGTTGTTGCCGCTGCTAAAGGATACACAACCGTAATGGAAAACGCTGGTATTGTTTTATGGTCGGCGAATGGTAACGATGAAATTACCGGTGCTGTGATCAAACAAATGACAAGTAAAAAATAATTCTGATTTTCAATCTTAAAAAAGCCACCCAAGGGTGGCTTTTTTATTTTATATTCGTGCCAATGTCTAAAATTGGAGTCTTCGATTCTGGTTACGGTGGACTTACTGTCCTCAAGTCTTTGGTCAAAGCTCTGCCCGAATTGCATTTCGTTTATTTGGGTGACAATGCTAGAGCGCCCTACGGTGATCGATCCTTTGATACAGTTTATCATTACACCCTAGATTGCGTGAATTGGTTGTTCGATCACGATTGTGATTTGGTGATTTTGGCTTGCAATACAGCTTCGGCGAAAGCACTTCGCCAAATTCAGCAAGTGGACTTGCCTTTGAGGAACGACAATAAACGGGTATTGGGCGTTTTAAGACCAACAACTGAATCGGTTGGGCAATTTAGCCAATCTAAACATGTTGGAATCTTAGGAACAACTGGCACAATTAAGTCGGATTCGTATAAAATTGAAATTGCCAAATTTTTCCCAGAAATTCAAGTGAGCCAAGAAGCTTGTCCAATTTGGGTGCATTTGATAGAAAATGATCTCCTAAACGTTGAAGGAACCGATTTTTTTGTGAATGACCATATTCAAAGATTGTTGGAAAAAGACAATCAGATAGATGCAATTTTATTGGCATGCACGCATTACCCGTTGCTTTTAGATTCAATTCAAAAAGCAGTTCCTCAAAATGTAAAAATTATTTCACAGGGAGATTTGGTTGCTGAAAAGCTGGTTGATTATTTAAAACGACACCCTGAAATTGCAAATAATATTTTGAAAGATGGTCAAAAAGAATTTTACACAACCGACCAATTCAATGATTTTGATGCAAAGGCCGGTAAATTTTATGGTGAGTCTGTTTGTGCAAAGAGGGTAGAAATCCCTCAAAAAAACTAAACCTTACTTCAATGTTTCGTTGTAATTTTGGAGTGTGACAGCACCAGCAAATCTCAAGCCAATTGTAAGTTCACTTCCGGAAAAACCAGGGGTTTACAAGTATTTCGATAAAAATGCTGTCATTATTTATGTAGGTAAAGCAAAAAGCCTTAAAAAGAGGGTTTCAAGTTATTTTACCAAGAATCATCACGATAATTTCAAAACCGCTCTGTTGGTTTCTAAAATTCAACACATTGAATACACTGTAGTTGATACCGAAATGGATGCTTTGCTGCTTGAAAATAGCCTCATTAAAGAATTTCAGCCCAAATACAATATTGCCCTAAAGGACGATAAAAGTTACCCTTATATCAAAATATCTAAAGACCGATTTCCTAAGGTTTTTTCCATGTTTAATCCTGTTAAAGATGGTTCTGAGTATTTTGGTCCCTACCCAAATAAAAAAATCATGTATACAGTTCTTGAATTGATTAAGAAATTGTATCCGGTGAGAAGTTGTAATTTGAATTTATCACCGGCAAATATTGCATCTTTTAAGTTTAAAATTTGTTTGGAATATCAAATTGGGAACTGTAAAGGCCCATGTGAAGGTTATCAATCTGAAGATCATTATAATGAAGGCATTCGTCAAATTAAACATATTTTAAAAGGTAATTTACATGAAGTTAAAGAGCATTTGAAAATGTTAATGATGGAAGCATCACGTAAATTAGCCTTTGAGGAAGCACATCAATACAAGGAGAAATTAGATTCTTTAGTGAATTATCAGCACCGTAGTACCATTGTAAGTCCCGTGCTTGGCGATTTAGAGGTTTATAGCATCAGCAGCACAGATAAGATAAGCTTTGTCAATTTTTTACGAGTTACGCATGGCATGATCGTGATTTCTAGAAATGTTGAAATTCGCAAGAAATTGAATGAAACAGATGATGAAATCCTCATTCACGTGATTGGTGAAATGAGAAATCACTATGGCGATGATGTGAAAGAGATTGTGTTGCCATTTAATCTCGATTGGCCAGATCAATCTGTGGTGGTAACCATTCCTAAAGGCGGAGATAAGAAAAAGCTGATCGATTTGAGTATGAAAAATACCATCTTGTACAAGCAAGAAAAACTCACACAATATGAAAAGCTAAACCCTTCCGTTCGAATTGATAGGTTGCTAGAGCAAATGAAAAATGATTTGCGATTGACTGAATTGCCGAGTCATATTGAATGTTTTGACAATAGCAATTTTCAAGGGACATATCCTGTGAGTGCTTGTGTGGTTTTTAAAGATGGGAAACCTTCAAAATCAGATTATCGTCATTTTAATGTAAAAACGGTTGTGGGTCCGAACGATTTCGATACCATGAAGGAAGTTATTACACGCAGATATTCTCGTTTGGTTAATGAAAATCAACCCTTGCCGCAACTCATCGTTGTGGATGGCGGAAAGGGGCAATTGAGTTCGGCGGTTGAAGCGCTAAAAGAAATAGGTGTTTATGGCAAATTGGCCATTGTGGGCATTGCCAAAAGGTTGGAAGAAATTTATTATCCTGAAGATCCATTGCCATTGTATATTGATAAAAAATCAGAAACGCTAAAAGTTATTCAGCACATGCGTGATGAGGCACATAGATTTGGAATTACACATCATAGATCTCGCAGAGATAAGGGAACTTTGAAAACAAGTTTAACAGACATTCCTGGTATTGGACCAGAAAAGGCCAGATTGTTATTGAAGGAATTTAAGAGTATTGGAAGAATTAAAACTGCTTCGGTCGAAACACTCACTCCGGTAATTGGAAAGGCGAAGGCGGAATTGGTTTATCATTATTATCAGTTGGAGAAAGGTGATTCTAATGAATGATAATCAAATTTTAAACGCATTGTTTCAGGCGCAAAATGTTTCACACGCTGCCATTCTTTTGTCGAATGAATATGAAGATTCTCATGGGAAATATGCTTCAGTTGTGGCTCTCGGTGAGAAACGCATTTTTTCTGATCCAATTGAATTAGATCACTTTAAGGGCATTGCTGTAGGACATATATCTTATCAATTTAAGAATACAATTGAGTTCATATCGAAAACACCTCATTTGGAAGAAACAACACCGCTGTGTATGTTTTTTGAACCGC
The DNA here is from genome assembly GCA_945865625.1 of Chitinophaga pinensis. Classification (GTDB taxonomy): domain Bacteria; phylum Bacteroidota; class Bacteroidia; order NS11-12g; family UBA955; genus VMCP01. The sequence continues at coordinate 52,984 of CAMBFD010000005.1, read as the reverse complement.
AAAAGGGCCTTTTTATTTCGAGGGACGGAAGTTCAGAAACATTTGGTGGGTTTGAGTTTACATCCGAACAATTGGATTTAAACGAGACATTTGACATTGGTCTTTGGCAAGAAACGACCCCCAAGGAAGATTATTTAAATGCCGTGGAAAAAATTCGTAACGACATTCGCTACGGTGTTTATTATGAATTAAACTATTGCATTTCGTTTTCGGCGTTTGCAAATCTAAATCCATATTTACTATTTTACTATTTTAATCAATTGGCGCCAAGTCCTTTCGCCGCCTTTTATAAGCTTAAAGATCAATATTTGCTTTGTGCAAGTCCTGAAAGATTTTTGATGAAATCTGGTCAATCGCTCATGACTCAGCCCATAAAAGGCACCCGGAAACGCATCCCCGGAAAAGAAAGAGAAATCATCGCTGAGTTGAAGGATCACCCTAAAGATTTGGCAGAAAACAAAATGATTGTTGATTTGGTTAGAAACGATTTATCCAGAATTTGTAAACCATCTACTGTTTTGGTTCCAGAGTTGTGTGAGATACATACGTTTTCTCATGTTCATCAAATGATATCAACGGTTGTGGGAGAGATAGAGCAAGACGTGAAGTTCCATCACATTATTGATGCTGTTTTTCCAATGGGAAGTATGACCGGCGCACCCAAAATAGAAGTGATGAAGCATATTGATTTACTTGAAGATTTCCATAGAGAATTTTACAGTGGATGTGTTGGATATATGAAAGATGGAGATTTCGATTTTAACGTGGTGATTCGAAGTTTAGAATACCGTAAAAACCGACTCAAGTACTGCGTAGGAGGTGCAATAACTTATGACAGTATTGCTGAAGAAGAATATGAAGAATGCTTAACGAAAGCATCAGGGATTATGAATTTACTTGAAAAAGTTTCGAATTCGAATCAAGACGATTAAGGGGATTTAAACTTCAAATTTATATCCAACACCTTTTACTGTGTAGATAAATTTATCGTCTAATTTCTCTCTTATTTTTCTAACGTGAACATCGATTGTTCTATCAACAACCAAAACTTCATTGCCCCAAACATTTTCTAAGATTTCATCTCTCGAAAACACTCTACCAGGCTTAGAAGCTAGGAAAGATAGCAATTCAAATTCTTTACGTGGAAATTGTAAAGTTGCCCCATTGTATTCAACAACAAATCTATCGCGATCAATAGCCAATACGCCGAAATCGATTTTAACGTTTTCTTCAATTTTACTACCAGAATTTTGACGTCTTAAAATTGCTTTTATGCGACTTAGCAATACTCTACTTCTTATTGGCTTTGAAACGTAATCATCGGCACCAGCTTCAAATCCTGCCAATTCGGCAAATTCTTCGCTTCGAGCAGTGAGGAAAATAATTGAAATATGACTTGTTGATTTATCTTCTTTTAACTGACGACAAGCTTCCATTCCATCCATTACTGGCATCATAACATCCATCAAAATCAAATCTGGTAAGACTTGTTTTGCTTTATCTATAGCCTGTTGACCATTCGCAGCGATATGTACTTCGTAGCCTTCTTTATTTAAAGAATGTCTAACTAACTCAAGAATATCTTGTTCGTCATCAACGACTAGGATTTTTGCCATTTTCTTAATCATCTGGTTACAAATTAATAACCTTAATGTGAGTATTGCATTAACAGGAGGTTATTGAATTGTTAGTTTTTTCGGCAAGTTGTTAATTGCCCAAAACTTCTTCAAGCTTTGCTTCAAGCTGTTCGCCTCTCAACCCTTTGCCTAAGATACGACCATTTTTATCAATTAAGAAAGTTTGGGGAATTGAATGAACTTGATAAAGGCTAGCCGCAGCAGATTGCCATCCACCCAAATCAGAAACATGATACCAACTTAAACTATCGGCAGCAATGGCACCTTTCCAACGATTTGCATCTTGATCTAAAGAAACACCATAGATTTCAAATCCTTTGTTTTTAAATCGGCTATAAAGTTTACGAACATTAGGGTTTTCTCTCCGGCATGGTCCACACCAGCTAGCCCAGAAATCGATTAAAACAACTTTACCTCTTAAGCTAAACAATTCTTTTTCGGTACCATCAGTTTGTTTTAATTTGAGGTTAGGAGCTTCGCCACCAATCATGAAGCGACTTTCAATGGCATATTTTTGTTCAATGGCTTGGGTGTATTTGGAGTTTTTATCGGCTTTTTGAGCACAATCTACAGCGTGGGTAAATAAATCAATATCTGGGTTTTGCAATACTCCATAGGTTATTATAAAATAAGGAATGAATCCAGATTTTTGGTTGATTGAAAACTGTTTGATTTTTTGTTCGCGCTCGGCAATAAGGGCGTAATACTGATTTTGCAAATTCATACCCAATGTGTATCCTTCTGCCGTATTTGGAATTGTCTTTGCTTGATTTTCAATGAGTTTAATTCTGTAAGCGTAAGATGTGTTTAATCCAATTAGTTCTTTTAACAATTTACTATCATCACTTTCATTGCCATCGGTGGTGTAGTTGATGCCGTTTTCGGATAGGTCTATTGAAAAATTTAACTTGCTATTGTTATCTACAGCCATGTAAATGCCAGATTCGTTCTCTAATTGTAAATGACAGAAAATTAATTCTTTGGTATTTCCTTTGAGTTTAAAATTTCCTTCTTTATCGGTTCTTACACTATCAATAAATACCAATTGATCGGCTAGCATTTCCCATAAACGAATTAAATGACGAGGCTTGTTCTTTAGGTTACCCGAAAGAACAAATCCATTTTCTACTTTAACAAGTGTTGATTTATTTGGGGTTGTTAGTTCTTTAACCCATTGGCTGATATTGCTTTTAATTTCACCAGCGTTTAATTTATTACAACTATAATTTCCTAAACAGAATGTCGTGATTAGGACAAATCCAAAAAATTTCTTTTGCATATACGCTCAAAGTTAGCAAAAATAAGACCAAATTTAAAATGATTCCGTTTATTGGTTAAAATTATTCGACAATTGGAGGTTGAACATTTTGAGGTTCAATGGCATTTTCTACTGAATAATTGCCAATTTTGGTGCGTCTTAAAGCACTTAAATGCGCTCCGGAACCCAAAGCTTTTCCAAAGTCAAATGCCAATGTTCGAATGTAAGTTCCTTTGCTGCAGCAAACTCTAAAGTCAATTTCGGGAAGTTCAATTCGGGTGATTTCAAATTCACGGATATTGATGATTCTAGATTTTAATTCATGATCGCTCCCTTGTCGTGCCAAAGTATACGCTCTTTTACCATCAACTTTAATGGCCGAAAACAATGGTGGGATTTGAGAAATATCGCCAATGAATTTAGGTAAAGTTTCATTGATTAATTCCAGGGTGATATGGTCAAAAGGGAATGTTTGATTGGGTTCTGTTTCCATATCATAACTTGGGGTAGTAGCCCCAACAGTGATGGTTCCAGTGTATTCCTTTTCTTGACCTTGTATAGATTCAATTTCCTTTGTTTTTTTTTCAGTGCAGAGAATTAACAATCCCGTTGCCAGCGGGTCAAGTGTGCCTGCATGTCCAACTTTTTTTGCCTTGAGCAACCATTTAACCTTTTTTACCGCCTGAAAAGACGACCATCCATAAGGTTTGTCGATCAAAAGTATTTCACCTTTTGGAGCTTCTGGTTGACTCAAAGTACAATAATTTTTTTGGTGATAATCATTTTTCCATCATCAGAAAATAACCGCAATTGATAATTCCCAGGAGCTAAATTATGGGTGTGAATTCTATAAATATGGGTTCCTTCATCAACCTGAAAACTAATTTTATAATGATTATTTTCATTTGAAATAGATTGTGCAGAGAGGTTGTAAATTTCACCTTTGTAAATGGCAGTTCTGTTGCTTTGAATCTCTATGTTAACATAGCCAAAATCGCTGGGGATTGGGAAAATTTTAATTGCTTCGATGGGCTGTGTTAGCACGTTATCGTTCAATTTCAATCTCGATACAAAGGAATACATTGAACTATTTTTGCCATAAGATCCTACAGCATAAAACACTCCTGGTTCATTGTACTTTGCTTGAATTCCTTCATAATCACCCCATCGTTGTTCATCGGGTTTGATTCCAAAATAGTTAATCAATGAGCTTCCATTTTTAATTTTTACATAGTTAGAATATTCGCCATATCGATTTCTGTACACCATTCCCATTCCCGGATAATTGTAATTGCTACTGAATACGGAAGTTATGATTACGCTTGGATCGTTGTTCTTTAAGCTTGCAAATGCCATTGCTGGATAACCAAAATCTAACGTGTCATTCGTATATAAATGAGAAACGACTTTTGGCGAAGTTTCGTTGATATTATAAACAGTTGAATGCATTAAGTGAGCCTGTAAGGTTTTGAAATTCATAGAATTTTGCATGTATTGGATTTGATTTCCATTGCGAATTCCAGTGAGCGCTCTTGCATCATTCGTTCTTAATTTATACCGTAAACCAGTGTCGGGTTGCAAAGCGCTTGATGGAAACCCATAAGGAATATTTGCTTTAAGAAGTGTTAATTCGAATCCTGCTTTACCACTTTTTTGGGTGTTTGTAACTCTATGTAAGTAAACGGTATCATTTTCAGCGTCAATTGGCTTTACACTCACGAAATAATTATCAATTCCGTCAGGCATTGGTCCGTTTTGCATAGGGCAGATGCTTCTTACACTTTGCCCATTGAAACGGATTCCTGAAAAACAATTTTTATGGAGCGTATCGCCCTTATATCCATCTTCTTTTCTCAATTGCCAGATAACTGCTTCTCTGAATCCTTCTTCCCAAGTTGTGCCATTCCCGAGTAAGTTAACGGTAAAGTAAAGATCATCTTTTGTTTGACTCACAATAGGATAGTCGCTCCACACAGTGTCGTTAATTGGATTTCCCGGTATTTTATACACGTTCCAAGGTTTTGTTGGATCTCCGGCGGTTGAAAATCCCACCACAATAAAACTTGTTAAATCAATGGTTCCATGCATGAAAAACAAAATGAAGCGGTCTGTGTATGGATCGTAAAGAACTCTTGGGTCGTAAGTTCTATTGAGCAATGGAAATTGATCAATTTTAGTGTTTGGATTGATTTTAGAATTTACAAAGTTTTCTAAAGACCAACTTTTAATTGGTTTTCCTGTGTCGTTGTGAACGCGAATGAGGGTATTCATCACAGAAATAAACTTTCCGTCATTTGCCACAGCAATATGGTTGTCGTTTGGCGTACCACTTCCTGTTGTACCATCTGTATTTTTTAAAACAGTTGGATTGAGTTGGCTCACTGGCGTTGGTTCTCCATTGAGTATTCTACGGTTATTAACGTTGTGTTTAATAAAATTTTCACGTTTTTTATCAATTCGAATTCTGAGCGAATTGTCGATTCCAGAAGGCAATGGCATTTCTTCCATTGAATTTTCCATTTTGCTTACCCAAACGTCGGGAAGCTTAGATGGGTCGAATTTGTGCCATAATGGACTTTTATGGTCTCGGGTAATTGTGACATCCACATTATTTTGAGCATTTAGAATGCCTACAGAAAATAATAAAAACGTAATGATGCTAAATGGCTTCATAGAATGTTGCAATTTAACATTTTTTATTCATTTTTATGAATGCGTCTATGAATGATCAATCAATTTTAAATCGATGCCTTTGGTTATTTACCAAACATTCACTTCAATTTCTAGCTGAATACCGAAGGTTTCTAGAATATTTTGAAGGATGTTTTGCGCGAGATTTTTGATTTCGATACCAGTTCCATCTCCGTAATTTACCAATACCAATGCTTGTTTTTCATGAACACCAACAGCACCATAGCGCTTACCTTTCCATCCAGCTTTTTCAATGAGCCAACCGGCTGGAACTTTAACAAGCGTTTCGCTAACCGGAAAGGATTTTATATCCGGATATTTTTCCAATAAACTGATGAACTGACTTTTTAAGATGACAGGGTTTTTAAAAAAAGATCCGCAATTGCCAAGTTCTGATGGGTTTGGTAATTTTGATTGACGGATAGAAATAATGGCATCACTCACATCTTTTATTGTTGGAAATTTAATTTTTGCGTTGTCTAAAACCGCTTGAATGTCGCCATAGTGAACATTGACAATAGGGTTTTTAGATAGTCTGAAACAAACTTCAGTGATGAAGTAATTGTTTTTGCCTTCCCTTTTGAAGTAACTATCGCGGTAACCAAAATTGCAATCGCCATAATTAAAGGTTTCGATGTTCCCTGTTTTTAAATTAAACGCTTTAAGCCATAAAAAGGTATCTTTAATTTCAGAGCCATAAGCACCAATGTTTTGAATGGGAGATGCACCGATAGTGCCAGGAATTAGGCTTAAATTTTCGATTCCACCCCAATTGTTATTTACACAGAAAATAACTGATTCGTGCCAATTCTCACCACCCCCAAATGCAATATCGATTGTTTCTTTGGTTTCTGAAATGATGTTTCTTCCTTTGATTTCATTTTTAAGCAATTGTCCCTCAAAATCTTGAGTGAATAAAATGTTTGAGCCTCCACCTAAAACTCTCGAAGTTTCATTGATTTTCTGCGCCAGATACAAATCATTTAATTCATTGGGGTGAAAGATGATGTTTATCTGTTTTGCGAAAACGTTGAATCCAAAGGTATTGTATGGCTTTAAGGGATATTGAAATCTTTCCGACACATTGCAAATGTAAGATTATTTTCATCGATGTATAATGGTAGTTTATGGATTATTGATTTTTTTCTAAATTGCAAAAAACAAATGTGTACTATATTTGTTTAACCTATATATATGATTTTTGTAACAAATGTTGGAGTTTTATTTGGCTTTTTCGTTTTAATGGAATGCGTTGCGTGGTTTACCCACAAATATGTGATGCATGGTTTTATGTGGTTTTGGCATGAAAGTCACCACAAACCGAGAAAAGGTACCTGGGAACTAAACGATTTGTTTGGATTTATGTTTGCAATTCCGTCTGTATGGTTAACTGTTGTTGGGGCTCAAAATTCTGATTGGCGCTTCTTTGCAGGATTAGGAATTGCACTTTATGGGGTTGCTTATTTTTTGGTTCATGATGTATTTGTTCATCAAAGAGTGAAGTGGTTGAGAACAACCAGAATTCCTTATTTTACAGCGATGCGTCAAACACATCATTTACATCATGCGATTCACACAAAAGATGGTGCGGAGGCATTTGGATTTTTGTTTGTATTGCCAAAATTTATCAAACGTTTCAATGGAAAATAAATCAGTTTTAATTGTAGGTGCAGGTTTGGGTGGTTTGGCTACGGCTTTGCGCTTAAGCTATCAGGGTTATAAAGTTACCGTTGTTGAAAAACAACACAATGCTGGGGGACGATTAAACGTTTTTGAAAAAGATGGATTTACTTTCGATGTAGGTCCCTCGTTTTTTTCAATGAGTTACGAATTTGTGGAACTTTTTGAAAGTATTGGGGAACCAATACCTTTTGAATTGAATGAATTGAATCCATTATATACAGTAAATATTGAGGGAAGCGATCGCGTTTTCCAAATTTATAAAGATTTGGATAAATTGGCTCTAGAGTTTAAAGACATTGAAGCCGATTTTGAATCAAAAGCCCGTAAGTATTTAATTGGGGCTAAGGAAATTTTTCATGATACTGAATATAGGGTTGTGAAAAAGAATTTCGATAACATTCTTCAATTTTTGATGAGCATGGCAACAGTGCCTTTGAAGCATTTGCCAAAATTATTTAGAACTTTTTGGCAGGAGTTAGAGCGACATTTCGATTCAGAAGAAGTTAAAATCATTTTCTCTTTGGTTGCATTTTTCTTGGGGGCAACTCCATTCAATACGCCTTCGGTTTATAATTTATTGAATTATACAGAATTAGAACACGATGGGTATTGGAATGTAAAAGGAGGGATGTACAAAATTGTTGAGGGTATTTTACCAATGCTTGAAAAGAAAGGTGTAAAATTCATCTACAATACCGAAATTGTGAAAGCTGTTCAAAGTAAAGGTAAATTAAGCACGGTGATTGATCAAAATGGTGTTGAATATACATCTGATCTTTTTGTAATTAACGCTGATGCTGCTTGGTTTAGAGGTAAATTCTTGAATAGAGCAAAATTTACAGAAGAGAAATTGGATCAATTGGAGTGGACATTGGCTCCATTCACAATTTATTTGGGAATAAAAGGTCAAATACCAGGTATTCATCACCACAATTACTATTTAGGCAATAATTTTAGAGATTATGCTGATACTATTTTTAGAAGTTCAGTTGTGCCCAACAAACCATATTACTATGTAAATGTTGCAAGCAAAAGCAATCCTAATTGTGCCCCAGAAGGTTGTGAGAACTTATTCATATTGTGTCCGGTACCTGACCGTCGTGTTAAACCCAATTGGGATGATGCCGATACATTGGTGAATGAAATTATTGAAGATTTAGGCAAGAGGGTTGGTTTTGACATTCAAAACAATATCATAACCAAAACGGTGTATACGCCAATTGAATGGGAAAAAATGTTCAATTTATATAAGGGAAGTGGATTAGGACTTGCTCATGGATTGAATCAAATTGGTGCATTTAGACCAAAAAATAAAGACGAAAAATTAGACAATTTATATTATGTAGGCGCAAGTACGGTTCCTGGAACTGGTTTGCCAATTGTAGTGATAGGTTCAAAATTAGTAACTGAAAGAATTAACAATGAGTATCCGATTATTTGACGAAACATCGAAAGATATTAGCAGAAAAATCTCGCTAAATTACTCCACGAGTTTCTCGTTGGGTATTAAATTATTAGCCAAAGAATATCGTTGGGCAGTATTTTCAACTTACGGATTTGTGCGTTTGGCTGATGAAATTGTAGATACATTTCACGGATTTAACAAAGAAAGATTGCTCGCCGATTTCAAGAAGCAAACCTATCAAGCTATCGAAGATGGAATAAGCACGAATCCAGTTTTACATTCTTTCCAAATGGCTGCAAATCAATTCGGAATTGGAAATGATTTGATTGAACCTTTTTTCAATAGTATGGAGGAAGATTTAGCCAAAACAACCCACGATGAAATAAGCTACAATGAGTATGTTTATGGCAGTGCTGAAGTTGTAGGTTTAATGTGCTTGAAAATTTTCTGTAAAGGTGATGATGTGCAATATACTGCTTTAGTGCCTTATGCAAGATCACTTGGTGCAGCATTTCAAAAGGTAAATTTTTTGAGGGACATAAAAAGTGATGTGGAGGAGAGAGGCCGTGTTTATTTTCCGAATATCGATTTTACCCAATTTACCGATATGGAAAAAATGGATATCATTCATGATGTAAAGAAAGATTTTGATCACGCCTTAATTGGAATCAAAAAACTTCCAATGGGTTGTAGACTAGGTGTTTACACCGCTTATATTTATTATTTAAAACTGATGGAAAAAATTGAAAGAACCACGGCTGAAGAAATTTTACAAAGCCGTATTCGCATTCCAAATTCGCAAAAGGTAGTTTTATTGGCAAAATCGTATGTTCAGGAACGAATGATGCCGGCTTAATTCGCTGCGATAGATTATCCAAATAACCAAGAAAATACTTCATCCACACGTCCAAACGTGTGGATTTTGATTTTGCGGTCTTTTGAATCCGGAATCTTGTTGTATTTCGACAAAACAATATCCGTAAAGCCAAGCTTTTCCGCCTCAGAAATTCGTTGCTCAATACGCTGTACCGCCCTAACTTCACCTGAAAGACCAACTTCCCCCGAAAAAACGCAACGCAATGGAAGCGGTTCAGCATGGTAGCTGCTCATAATGGAGGCCATTAAAGCCAAATCCAATGCAGGGTCTTCCAACCTCAGTCCGCCTGCAAGGTTTATAAAAACATCTGATTGCGCAAGTCTAAATCCACAACGTTTTTCTAAAACGGCCAAAAGCATATTCAATCGTCGTAAGTCAAAGCCTGTGGCAGATCTTTGTGGCATTCCATAAACTGCTGTGCTTACAAGTGCTTGAACTTCAAGTAGCAATGGGCGCATTCCTTCCAAAACACCGGCAATTGCGATTCCACTCAGGGGTTCATCGCGCTGTGCAAGCCAAATTTCAGAAGGGTTTTTCACGGGAATTAAACCCGTGCCTTGCATTTCATAAATTCCCAATTCTTGAGTACTTCCAAATCGATTTTTAAGGGTTCTTAAAATACGATAAGCATGATGGCGATCGCCTTCAAATTGCAAAACCGTATCAACCATATGTTCAAGCAATTTAGGCCCAGCAATGGCCCCGTCTTTGGTAATATGTCCCACTAAAAACACGGGTACGTTGTTTTCTTTGGCGTATTGGAGGAGTTTTCCCGTGCAATCTCTAATTTGCGATACGCTTCCTGGTGTGGCATCAAGCGCATCGGAATAGATTGTTTGAATAGAATCGATGATAAGTATATCTGGGGTATGTTCGTCTACTAATTTAAGAATATTTTCGAGGAGAGTTTCAGTTAGAATGGCGCAATTTGAAGCAGATGCCCCAAGTCGTTCTGCCCGTAATTTAATTTGCGATTCACTTTCTTCTCCACTCACATATAGTACATTTCCAGGGGTTCGCAATGCAAGTTGGAGCAACAATGTACTTTTTCCAATGCCTGGCTCTCCACCGAGTAAAACAACTGCGCCAGAAACTAGTCCGCCGCCTAATACAAGGTTGAGTTCACTGTCAGGTAAAATAAGTTTTTTATGCTGTAAATCTGGGATCTCATTGATTTTTTTGGCCTCAACAATTTTACGCGTGCTTTTTTTCCAAGCGTGATTAGAATTTGTTGGTTTAACTTCCTCTGAAAGGGTGTTCCAGTTGCTACAACCAGGACATTTGCCAATCCATTTTGGACTTTCAAACCCGCAAGATCTGCAGAAAAAAGCTGATTTTGTTTTCGCCATTTTACAAAGTTCTTTTATTTTGAGGGGATATCCTTTCGTTGTGGACAATTTGATTTAGAAACTTTCTAAATAAAATTGCAAAATGAGTGAAATGTGTTGTAATTTTGTAATACCATGGAAAAAAACATCAACGATATTGTAACAGTATATGCCGAAGCAACTCCGAATCCTGAGAGTATGAAGTTTGTTGCTAACAGAATGTTGTTGCCAAACGATAGTGCCGATTTTAGAAATGCGGATTTGGTTAAGAATAGTGCATTGGCTAATGCTTTGTTTGAAATGGCGTTTGTAAAAGGTGTGTTTATCATGAACAACTTTGTGAGTATTACAAAGAATTCAGATTACGAATGGTTTGATTTGATTCCTGATTTGAGAAATTTTTTCACCGAATGGATTGAGGATGGAAAAGAAATAGTTTCGGCAAAAAAAGAATTGAGCGCAGATGAAGAAACTGAAATAGAACGTAAAATTAAGCAATTACTTGAAGATCATGTTCGTCCTGCTGTAGAAATGGATGGGGGTGCAATTGATTTCAAAAGTTTTATCAATGGAGTTGTAACTGTGCAAATGAAAGGTAGCTGTAGTGGATGTCCTTCATCAACAATGACATTAAAAGCAGGAATTGAGAACTTACTCAAGCGAATGGTACCAGAAGTTGAAGCTGTTGAAGCAGAAGCTGTTTAAGGTTAATCCATAATTATTTTTTCCGTTTTACGGATTTATCATTTTTGTTTTATCAAAATTATCTATCATATTTGTTTTTTCTAAACTACAAACATGATAGATATATCTTCAATTGAAGCTCGTTTTAAGTCGGAGCCACAATTTAAATCATTGCATCATTTATTTTTAAATGCCGCAAATAATATTCATACCCCATCTCGGACATATTTGTTTCAAAAAATCAAAGGCCAATGGGTTGAATTTAGTTATGCTTATCTTTTAGAACAATTAGATTATGTAACTTCTTTTTTAATTGGTGAAGGATTGCAAAAAGGCGACAGAGTGGCAATTTTACTTGAGAATTGTCCGCAATATTATATCTTAGATCAATCATTGCAAAAATTGGGTTTGGTCAATGTTTCAATTTATCCAACTCTAACACCAGAAGAAACTGCCTTTATTATCAATGATAGTGGTTCAAAACTTTTGTTTGTTGGAAATACTTTCTTGTTGAAAAAGTACCTGAAAGTTGACGATACATGTCCGTCTATGCAAAAAGTAATTTTTGTGCCTTCGGAAATGGAAGAATCGGGCAAAGTTGTGAATTATTCTTCAGTGATTGAATCTGGTAAAAATAGTTTTGACTCAAATAAAGTAGCCATTGAAACACAATTTGAAACAGTTGGGAAAGAAGATTTAGCAACATTGATTTATACGAGTGGAACAACTGGTGTTCCGAAGGGCGCTATGTTAACTCACTATAATTTCATGAGCGATTGCTATGACGCACAAGAATTATGTCCCGCCATCGAAAAAACCGATTTGTATTTGTCATACTTGCCATTGAGTCATGTTTTCGAGAGAATGGCAACCATGTATTTAGGAATTTACATTGGTGCACAAGTTGCATTTGCTGAGAGTCTTGAAAAAGTGGCCACCAATATCAATGAAATTAGACCCACATTAATGGCAACTGTTCCAAGGTTGTTGGAAAGGGTTCATGAAAAAGTTGTAAAAAATGCAACTGAACCAGGCGGTATAAAAGCCAAAATATTTTGGTGGGCTTTAGGGGTGGGAGAGAATTACAGAAAGCAAATCGATTCTGGGAATTCTGTAGGAATCTTCTTATCCATTAAAAATAATTTAGCGGAGAAATTGGTTTTTTCAAAAATAAAAGCCAAAATGGGCGGACGTTTAAAAATGTTTGTATCGGGTGGTGGAGCTTTGCCTCCGCATGTGGGTGAGTTTTTTGCAAATTTAGGACTTAAGGTTCAGGAAGGATATGGACTTACAGAAACATCACCATTTGTAACTGTGAATGAATTTGATCGACAGTTGTATGGAACTGTTGGTAGAGTTGGACCTCGACAATTGGTTGCTATACAGAATATTGAAACCAAAGAAATCATAACAATCCAAACGTACGATAGCTTCAAGCCTGATTTTGAATGTGTGGAGGGAGAAATTTTGTGTAAAGGTCCGAATATCATGAAGGGATACTGGCAAAATAAGGCTGAAACCGATAATGTTTTTGATGCTGATGGTTGGTTCCACACCGGCGATATTGGTCGTTTTCATCGTGGATATTTGAAAATTACTGACCGGTTGAAGAATATGTTAAAAACATCGTTGGGTAAGAATATATATCCAACTCAAATTGAAAACATGTACTTGAAAAGTGCAAGAATTGATCAAATATTTCTAATTGGCGACAAAAGGGAATTTCTAACCGCCATAATTGTGCCAAGTGCCGAGGCGGTTGCAGAACAGTTGCCGGCGAAATCTAATTTATTAACTGCTGGAGATGAATTCATTCATGATTCAGCATTAACCGCTTGGTTAGCTGAAGATGCTAAGAAATTGGGCAATGGTCTTGCCAAATTCGAACGCATTAAAAACTTTTTGGTCAAAAGAGAGCCATTTAGCGTTGAAAATGGCGATATGACGATTACGTTAAAAGTAAAACGTAAAGTTGTTATGGAGCGCTATACTGCAGAAATCGACGTTATGTACAACAGTGTAGATTGCCCGCTTTAAAATTAAATAGAATAAAAAAACGCCAAACATGTTTGGCGTTTTTTTTATTCATGAGGGTTATCAAAATAGTCTGATGTAAATGTGTAAAATAAGGAAGAATGCCATTTGAATAAATAAGAGCGCAGTTGCCATTCTATTCTTGATTGGTTTGCAAGCTGCATTGAGAATGAGGTGCATTACAAATGCTACGATAAACCAAACAAAGTAATTCTGAAGCGGGATGATGCCGTTTTTCCAATGCCAAAAATCGTATTTAACAGCAACTGGTTCCAAAAAATAGTCATAGATTGTCATAATGAGCGCACCCAAAAAGGCCACCCCAAGGTTATTTTTAATTCTTCCCGCAAGTAGGCTAGAGGTATAAAAAATCATTGCCGCCCAATTCACACCAATCAGATAAGGAACCCCTTGCCACTTTGCACCCAATGTTTTTCCATATAAATAACTCCCAAAAATGGCTTGGGTTTTCACCCCAGCGAGCTCAATGAAAAAACCGATGATTCCAATAATTAGGATCATAAGCACATGGTTAAATTCCCATTTTTTATGAAAAATCCATGCAATGACAAACGTTGCGAGAATGTTAATTGGTGTAAGCCACATGAAAAGTGCATTCAAACTAGGAATCATAAATCCCGCAATTCCTACTGCATAAATGACCGCTATAACGGCAATAAATCTATTTTCTACTGTTTGCATTTGGTATAATATCGGATAGTATTTTGGCGCTTAGTAAGCAAAGCGGAATTCCCCCTCCAGGATGAACACTGCCACCGCAAAAGTAGAGATTTTTATAGATGCTTGAAAAATTCGCCTGTCTAAAAAAGGCCGACATTCTATGATTGCTACTTGATCCATATAAGCTTCCTTTGTTACTACCTGTAAATTGTTCAATGCGCACCGGGTCTAAATACTCTTCAACTTCTATCAGCGAAGCAATGTCGCAACCCAATGTTTTACTGAGTTTAGAAATTATTTTCTCTTTTGCTTCAGCCCTAAAACGATCCCAATCTTGACCTTCGTTGCATGGTGTATTGATCATGACAAACCAATTTTCACATCCCTCAGGAGCATCAACTTTTATTTTTTTTGAAGTGATATTAATATAAATTGTAGGGTCATTTTGGCAATTTTTTGCTTGAAATATTGAATTAAATTCTTGTTTATAATCTTCAGTGAAGAAAATATTATGTACATCGAGCTCAGGGAATTCCTTTTTTATTCCCCAATAAAAAATGAGCGCAGAACTGCTATTTTCTGCTTTTTTTATTTTTTGAGGGACATGAGTCCTCAGTAGTTTTTTGTAGACCAATTTTGCATCGCAGTTTGCAATAAAAATATCACTTTTAAAGAGTTTTTTATTTGGCAACTCTATATGAGTTAATTGATTGTCTGATTTATAGATTGATCGTACTTCTGAGTTGAAATGAAATGTTACCCCAAGTGAGAGTGCTTGTTCATATAAAATTTTAGCAATGCTTTGCATGCCCTCTTTTGGCAAAAAAGCACCGTAATGGTATTCGAGATGCGGAATTACATTTAAGGTGGCAGGCGCTCTAAATGGATCTGAGCCATTGTAGGTTGCATAACGGTTAAAGATTTGGATAAGGTTCTTGTTTTTAAAGGTGTACGATATAGCAGAATTCATGGTTCTAAACATATCGATACGCCAAAGATTGAGAATACCATAAATTCCCGTTTTACTCAAATAAGTTTTCAACTTGTGCAAGCTACTTTGCAGAAAAACTGGCGCTGTAATTTCATAAGTCTTTTCAGATTTCTTGAGAAATTTTCTTATTTGATTTTCTGGCTCTTGAAAAGTATCTGAAGCTAGACTTAGAAATGATTCTTTATTCGATGGAGCATTAAAAGTGGTTCCATCGGTAAAAAAGTAATTACAAAGAATTTCGAGCTTTTCAAATTCGAATTTATCGAGATGTTCTTGATCAAGCATTTCTGTCACATATTGTGGCATGGTAAATAGAGATGGACCGGCGTCGAAACGATAATTTTCAAGCTGAATTTGACTCAGTTTCCCTCCGTAGGTAGCGTTTTTTTCGAAAACATGCACCGAATATCCCTTTTTTGCAAGGTGTATGCTGCTCGAAAGTCCTGCCACTCCACTGCCAATTATTGAAGCAATCATGTTCAAATAACAATTTTAAATCATTAATGTTGAGCGAAATAGCATTTTTTTTAGCGACAAAAACCCTGTAAAATATATAGGCTTGATTGATAGTGAATTAGGTTTCTGTTTTTTTTTTAATTTTTTTTTAATTTTTTTTTGTATATTGTAAACTTCGTTATATTTTTGCACCACACTTAAATAGGAAAAACAAATAAAATGAAAAAAATCACTTTCGCTTTAGCAGCTTGCGTAGTATTCGCTTTCGCTGCTTGTGGTGGTAACAACACCGAAGGAACAACTAATGCTGATTCTACAGCTGACACTACTGCACCAGCTGAAGCAACTCCAGCAGACACTACTGTAAAAGCTGACACTGCTACTGCAGCTCCAGCTGAAGCGCCAAAGACTGAGAAGAAATAATTCTAACTCAACTAAAATTTTAAAAGGCACTTGTTTAAGTGCCTTTTTTTTTACATCTTTGTAGCGATGATTAGAAAACTACTCACTCTCTTTTTCTTCTTATTTTCTTTGAGCCTCAACGCTGAAACCCTTTCTACACCTCCATGGGTTGAAAATCCTGTGCTCGCTGGTGGGCCCGATTTTACGTTAAATCCAAACCCTGTAAACGGCTCTTATTTCTATGTGAATCTTAAATTTTCTGAAACAGAATTTCCAGATGCTGTTATTCTTGTGAATGACGTTCTAGGCAAAGTGGTTTATTCTTATGTAATTAGAAAATCAGATTATGTTGAAGGTAGAGTTAGAATTGGTGTGATGGATGCCCTTCTTGATAAAGGTATTTATTTCATACAACTTAAAAGTGGTGATTATACCAAAACCCTTAAACTAGCGATTCGCTAATTAATGGAAATTCGTCAAGCTGAACTGCCAGACTTTGAATCAGTTCACGATCTCATCTGTGAACTTGCTCTTTATGAAAAAGCTCCAGCAGAAGTGATTACCGACCCCGAAATATTAGCTCAACACTGCCTCGCAAATAATCCCTTCGTTTTTTGTTGGGTCTGCGTTCATGATCATCAAATTCTTGGCACTGCAATTTGCTATATTCGATATTCTACTTGGAAAGGTCCTGTGCTTTATCTAGAAGATATTGTGGTTAAAGAGTCATCTCGAAGAAAAGGTGTCGGCACAGCGCTCCTAAATCACCTAATTGCATTTGCTAAAAAAAGAAAATTTGAAAGAATCTCCTGGCAAGTGCTCGATTGGAACCAACCAGCAATCGATTTCTATAAGAAGTTTGATGTCAATTTCGATGAAAGTTGGATTAATGTTACGCATCAATTGAATTAGAATGTTTCTCGCATTCCAAAAATCGATTTTCTCCCTCGCTTTCGTTTGTGTAATTCTTGTTTTGGTTTTTTATAATCAAACGAGTGCAATTTTAGATTTCTTTGCGTTGCATCCACAAAATTTTAATTATTCATATTCGGCGTTTACAAGTCCTTGGCTACACGGCAACCTCGATCATTTGATCGGGAACCTCCTGTCGCTCATTTCATTATCATCAATTTTCATGCTGTTGTTTCCACACAATTGGCTTCGTTTTTTTATTTCACAATATATTTTATCATCGGTGTTGTTTTTTTTTATTGCCACACCCAATACCCAACATATTGGGGCTTCTGTTTGGGTTTATGCTTTTGCATCCTTTATACTCACCATAATACTATTACAACCCAATAAAAAATTGTTCGCTATATTCTTTGTTACTGTACTTTTTTACGGTGGAATGTGGTGGGGATTGTTGCCATTGATTCCTCATGTTTCTTATGAGGGACATATCAGTGGCACAATTGCAGGAATTGTATGTGCATTGATCGATCGCAAGTTCTACATCAATCTCTTGCCGAAACGGAAAATTCCTCAGTGGTTTCATATAGAAAACGAGGAAAAGAATCCATATGATTCTATTTAAATACTTGGTTCAATTTCTTTAGGTTCTTCTTTAAATAAGAAGATAAAGAGAATGGTTACAACGGCAGCATAAGCTGCAAAAACAAGCCAGATATTATGCCAGTTCTTTACATTGTTTTCAGTGAAATAAAGTTCTATGATTTTACCACTAATTAAGCTTCCTAAAACAGCACCAACACCATTGACCATCATGGTAAATAACCCTTGTGCCGAAGAGCGAATGCCCTGATTGGTTGACGTTTCAATGAACAATGAACCTGAGATGGTGAAAAAGTCGAACGCCATACCATAAATAATGCACGACAAAACAATCAACCAAAGCCCTGCACCAGGATCACCATAGGCAAAAAGGGCAAATCTTAACACCCAAGCAACCATGCTAAAAATCATGACTTGCTTGATGCCAAAACGTTTCATAAAGAATGGAATGGTTAAAATAAACAATGTTTCACTGATTTGTGAAATGCTCATGATAATCGCAGGATATTTTACGGCCAATAGGTCCTTATATTGATCTTGAAATTTGAAGTCTTGTAAAAATGTATCGCCATATGCATTTGTGAGTTGGAGTGCAGCTCCCAGAAACATTGCAAAAATGAAAAAAATTGCGAAATGTGATTTTTTAAATAATTTAAATGCATCTAATCCTAGTCGATTGGATAGGGATTTTGATTCTGATTTTTTACCCATAGGTGGGCAACTAGGCAAAGTAAATGCATAAGCTGACAGTGCTATAGACACTGCCGATGCGAGATAAAATTGGAAAGCTGAAGTTTCGTTTTCAGTGAGGCTAACGATCCATAATGCAACAATAAATCCAATTGTCCCCCAAACTCTTATTGGAGGGTAGTTTTTCACAATATCTAAATTATGATTTGACAATATACTGTAAGCAACGGTATTCGATAATGAGATGGTTGGCATATAAAAAACCATGGTGATTAGAATACTCCAAAACATTTGGTCAGGAGTTTGGGCATTCGGAATGAAGAATAAGCTAATTCCACCCAATAGATGCAAAATACCATAGAGTTTTTCAGCATTCATTACCCTATCAGCCAGAATGCCAACAATAGGGGGCATGAACAAAGCTGAGATTCCCATGGTGGAGAAGATAACTCCAAAATCTCCGGGACTCCAATGCTTTGTGTTAAAACAATAGCTACCAATGGTTATGAGCCAACATCCCCAGATAAAAAATTGAAGGAAACTAAGTGTGGTTAATCGTAATTTTATCATTTGATCACAGAAAAGTTATGCAATATGCATCATTTTCTCAATTGTGTCTATAAGGGAATGGATAATTTTGATATGAATTTCTTGCGCTCGATCTGCAAATTCTGATTTTGGAGCCCTAATCTCAATGTCGCACAGCGGTCCAATTTTACCACCATCTTTACCCGTTAGTCCAATGATGAACATTCCTTTAGCTTTAGCGACTTCTATGGCATTGATGATGTTATGACTGTTTCCACTTGTGCTAATGCCTAAAAATACATCACCAGTGTTCCCTAGAGCCTCTAAATAGCGTGAAAACACAAATTCATAACCGTAATCATTGCCAACACAAGAAATATGACTTGGATCACTAATGGCAATGGCAGGCAAAGCCTTTCTGCTGTTTTTATAACGCCCAGTGAGTTCTTCTGCAAAATGCATGGCATCACAGTGGCTACCTCCATTACCCGCAGAAATGATTTTCCCTCCGTTTTCAAAACTTTTCACAATGGCTATTGCGGCATTGTGAATTTTTTCGAAGTTGCTGGCATCTTCTAAAAAAGCATTTAAACAATGATTTGCTTCAATAAAATGTTGTTTTATTTGAGTTGTATCCATTAATTTTTGATCTTTTTAAAGTTGGTAGCACCATCTTCCAAAAACTTGATGAAAGGTTCGCTTTTAAAATTAAAATATTCAGCGGTGTAAGCAGGTTGCAATAAATTTTCATTGCCATCCATCAATACATATAATGGTTGTACGGTTTTACCAAAATAACACTGTTCAATTTCCGCATTTTTATCGCCAAGCATGGTAATCATATTGCCAGAAGCATTTCCTTTGAACCATTCGTTTTTAGGCAATTGTATTTTTTTATCGTCTACAAACAATGCAACCACAATGTACTTTTCACGCAAGATTTTCAAAGCAGCTGGGTCGGACCAAGCTTTTTCTTCCATTTTACGGCAGTTTACACAACCATGACCGGTGAAGTCGATAAACAAAGGTTTGTTTTGTGCTTTTGCACAAGCCAAAGCTTCATCATAGTCGTAATATCCCTCCAAACCATGGGGGATATGTAATTTTTCATTGGCGTATTTTGGTGTTCCACAGATTGTAGATACCCCTGTTGAATGCGATCCAGCGTTGGCATGGAAGTCCTGCGACGACAGTGGCGGTAAATAACCAGCAAGCGCTTTTAATGGTGCACCCCACATACCTGGAATCATATACATAACAAAAGAGAAAACGGTGATGACCAATCCCAATCTAAAAATATTTAGTCGCGGAACTTCATCGTCGTGAGAGAATTTAATTTTACCCAGAAGGTAAAGTCCAAGCAGTGTAAAAATCACAATCCAAATGGCCAAATAAACTTCTCTATCTAAAATTCCCCAATGATAAGTTTGATCAGGAATGCTTAAGAATTTTAGGGCAAAAGCCAATTCAATAAACCCAAGAACCACCTTTACGCTATTTAACCAACCGCCAGATTTTGGAAGGTTGTTCATCCAAGAAGGGAATAGCGATAACAATCCAAACGGCAATGCAAATGCCAATGAGAAACCAAACATTGCAATGATTGGTCGCATGGCACCACCTTGAACGGCCTCAACCATCACAGTGCCTACAATTGGACCTGTACAAGAGAAAGAGACCAATGCAATGGTAATGGCCATGAAAATTGGACCCATGAATCCGCCTTTGTCAACTTGCTTATCCATCTTGTTTACGATTGAACTTGGTAAAACAATTTCAAATGCCCCAAAGAAGCTCGCTGCGAAAATGATAAAAATAACGGTGAAGAAGATGTTTGGAATCCAGTGCGTACTTACCCAGTTTGCGGCAGTTGCGCCAAAGGTATACGCTACGAGCGTTCCAATAATTGTATAAAATGCAATGATAGAAAATGCAAATAGGAAAGAATCTCGAATCGCAATTTTGCGATTTTTATTTCGAATGAAGAATGAAACCGTCATTGGAATCATTGGAAAAACGCAAGGCGTTAACAAAGCAGCAAATCCACTAATAAGGGCCAAAATGAAAAGTCCCATATAATCTTCAGTAGATTCAGCACTTTGAATTCCATTGAATGTTTTTGTATGGCAAACACCCTTGCCATTTTCAAATTTATATGTAGCTGCGCCAGCGGTTGTAGCCAAAGGATTTGCCGACGATGCGTTAGCAGTGTCTAAAGTCGTTGTTTCTGTAGATTCGGTGGTTGTTTCTGCAACAGGTATGGGGGCGGCTTCAATTTTACCGGTAACATTTAATTTCGGAGTTTTGATTACGGCATCGCGGATGTTATCGCAACCACTTTCATTGCAAATTTGACCATTGAAAATCATTTCAATAGATTCAATGGTAGAGAGGACTTTGATTTTTTGGCGGAATTCGCCTTTGTCTAAAAATTCTCCTGAAGAACAATGCCAAACCTCATCTTCTTTGACCATGTGATCACCAACTCCAACAAATTTTCCGACCAATTGATAGGTTGTATTTGGTTTGAAATCGATGCTAGCACGCATAGGGCCATCGTCTTCTGGGCAATCGCTTTTTTCACTGAAAACGTGAAATCCTTGAGGGACATCAAAGCGAATAATGATTTCAATGACATCTCCAGCATTTGCTTTGTTTTTGCTAAAAGTTGCTGTGAATTTCGGTTTGGGAAATCCGGCAGCAAACGTTGAACCCAACGTAAGGATACTTAAAATGGCAGAGAAAATGAATTTCTTGAACATATGAATTACAAAAATACACGAATTGGATCTATTTTTATGTGCATATCGAAGGAATTACTCAACACATGTTAAAAAGTAATTCGCGGTAAGCATTTTGCATTAATTACGTTTGATTTAAAATACTATTTTTAATGAATTATATCAAACTATTTTTTGTCTTTTTAGCGACGTTTTATTTTGGAATGATTTCGAGCTTAAGTGCACAGAAATCGATGAATACGAAAGAATATATCGATTCATTTAAGCAATCTGCAATGCAAGAAATGCGTGTTCATGGAGTGCCTGCAAGTATCACTTTAGGACAAGGTATTTTGGAAAGTGCCAGTGGAAATAGCAAACTTTCTAAGGAGTGCAACAACCATTTTGGTATAAAGTGTCGAAAAAATTGGAATGGTAAGTTTTGTTTAGCAGACGATGATGCGAAAGACGAGTGTTTTAGAGGATATGAAACCTCCATTGAAAGCTACAGAGATCATTCTTTATTTTTAAAGGGGAGTTCTAGATATGCTGCTTTGTTTGAATTAAATCCCACTGATTATGAGGGATGGGCAAACGGATTGAGAGAGGCTGGTTATGCAACAAATCCTGCTTACGGAACAATTTTGTCGAATATTATTCGCAAATATCGCTTAACGCTCTACGATAGCATGGTTGTGCTCGGTGAAGAATATTTTAAAGGGTCAATTGGTCAGCCTGAAATGATTCAAATTAATGGTGTCCCAGCAATTGGGGCAAAAGAAGGTGAAAATCCGAGTGAAGTGGCAAAAAAACACCATCTAGGAACATGGCAAATTTATCGCTATAATGATTTGAAAGATGGTGAAATGATTAATCCCGGGGAAATTATTTATTTGCGTCCAAAAAGAAGCAGTGGTTCAGAAGAAACGCACATTTTAAAGAAAGGGGAATCTCTGAGAGACATTTCACAGCAATATGCAGTAAAAATGAAGCAACTGTATCGCAAGAATAGATTGGAGCCTGGGCAAGAACCTGCTGTAGGTGAGATTATATATCTAAAGGAGAAACGCCAAACGCCACCTAAATTAGCTGTTCAAACGCCAAAAGTAAATCAGGCCGATGCTGTTAACTTGTTGAATCAACGAAAAAAGGCAATCTCCGAAAATATGCATGAGGTTTTAAAAGGTGAAACCATTGAGCAGATTGCAGAAAAGTATCAAACGTCAGTTTTGAATTTGGTTCGTTGGAATGATTTAGAAATAGCAGATGTGAAAGTAGGACAGATTTTGGTCTTGAGTCCTACAATGAAACCCTCAAAAAACACAGAAAACATGGTGAATAACCGCGAGAATGTGAAGTCAAAAACACATACTGTACTGAGGGGTGAAACTGTGTATTCTATTTCTAAAATGTATTCTATGAAAGCCGATTCTTTAATTGTTTGGAATCATTTACAATCAAAACCAATTTCGGTAGACCAAGTGCTTTATTTATATAGGGTTGCAAATTTGGCCAATGGTCAAACAGCCCAACAAATTGTTGCAAGTATTCATTTTGTGAAACCAGGAGAAACTTTGTATAGTATCGCTCAGAAATATCACCTACCTGTAGATCGTTTGAAACAACTCAATAACATCCAGAATAATTCAATTAGCCTAGGTCAAAAATTGACTTTACAATAATTAACGTTAAAGTTGAGAGTCCTTTTGCACTTTATCCAAATAACAATCCCGAAATTATTTGCAGAATTGCAAATCTTTTTCGCACCCAATATCCCTCAAAATTAAAAAGCAGGACAATTCAATTGCCCTGCTTTTTTTATGTTTGTAAAAACCGTTTACTTCTGAATTACATAATGCGCTGCGTTGCCCATGTTTTGTTGCATGATGATTTTCCCGAATTGCTTCATTTCATCGCTGCTCGATTCTTTTGGCTGGTATACACTCAGTAGATCCAAATTTTCAATAATATGAATGGTTAAGCCCATCGATCCCAAATGCTCAATCAAGGGCATGTGTTTGTTTTCTTTATGGTCGATCACACATCTAAAGTGAATTGCAGAATTTTGCATGATGTGGGCGCGAACTTTATAATGACTCAATGCTTCAAAAATTTGCTTTAAATGCTCTTCAACAATAAAGTTAAAGTCCTTGGTGCTAATTTCAAGCATAATTTGATTCGATTTGTGAATTTTACAAGGAACCGAAAGAGGTTTAGAATCTTCACTTACTTTGGTTCCAGGGTCAGATGGATTGATAAACGATTTTACAAAAAGTGGAATGTCTGCAGCTTTTAGAGGTTGTATGGTTTTGGGGTGAATCACAGACGCTCCGTAGTAAGCCAATTCAATTGCATCGTTATAGCTTAATTCAGAAATGAGCACGGTGTTTTCAAATTTCTTAGGATCGGCATTCATCACACCCGCAACATCTTTCCAAATGGTTACAGATTCGGCACCTAAAAGCTTGCCAAAAATGGCAGCACTATAATCGGAACCTTCTCTTCCCAAAGTTGTGGTTTCTCCTTTTTCTCCTTTTCCAATGAATCCTTGGGTGATGATTAAATTCTTTGCTGCCAATGGTTTCAAACGGTTAGAAACAATTTTTTCTGTTTCTTCCCATTGAACCTTTGCATCGCGGTAGCGGCTGTCGGTAATGATAAAATTACGGGCATCAATCCATTGATTTTGGATGTTTTGACTCAATAAATAAGCACTTACAATGCGCGTACAGATGAGTTCTCCATAGGTCACAATTTGATCGTAGAGGAAATCATAATCGTCTTTTAGGTTCTCATTATCAATTAAACATTCTAATTCTAAAAATAAATTCCTAACCTCATTGCTCCAAATGAACGCATTTTCTTGGAACAGATCATGGATTAATTCATTGTGCGATTGAATGATTGATTGTAAAACCGCTGAAGCCGATTTTTCATTCTTAAATGTATCATTTACAAGGGTTTCAAGAGCGTTTGTGGTTTTGCCCATTGCACTAATGACCACCAATATTTCATTGTTTTTTTCTTGCGAAATGATGTTCGCAACGTTTCTAACGCCCTCGGCATCTTTTACCGATGCACCACCGAATTTGTAAATCTTCATCTCTTCTTTGTGAATGATAGGGTAAAATATATTATTTTGTTGTTGTTTTGCAAAATAAATACTTAAATCTCACACTAACCCTATGCCGCATACAGGATTAATTACTTTAGAACAATTTATTGTAGATCAACAATCGTTATACAAAGAGTCAAGAGGTTCATTGAGCCGCATTTTTAGATCCTTAGAACTCGCTGCGAAAGTTGTCAATAGAGATGTTCGTAAAGCTGGATTGGTAGACATTTTGGGGAATCATGGTTCAACAAACACCCATGGCGAAGATCAAAAGAAACTAGATGTTATTGCCAATGAAGTTTTTATTGCTGCATTATCTAAAAGTGGTGAAGTAGCAGTCATCATTTCTGAAGAAAATGATGATCCTGTTTTTATTGAGGGATGTGAAAACGAAAAATATATCATTGCCATCGATCCTTTAGATGGAAGTAGCAACATCGATGTGAATGCAAGTATCGGAACAATTTTTTCAATTTACCGACGTTCAAATTTTGCACAACCCCCAACCGCCAGCGATTGTATGCAAAAAGGCAAACACCAAGTTGCCGCAGGCTATATCATTTATGGTAGCAGCACCATGTTGGTTTACACCACCGGTTTAGGCGTGAATGGTTTTACCCTCGACGATTCTATTCAAGAGTTTTGTTTATCGCACCCTAGCATTCAAACCCCCAAAGATGGTAAGATTTTTAGTGTGAATGAAGGTAATTTACAAGATTTTCCGGATGGTATCAAACGCTATGTTCAATATTGTAAAGAAAAAGATAAGGCTACAAATCGCCCATATGGAGCAAGATACATTGGGAGTTTAATTGCAGATTTTCATAGAAACCTTTTGAAAGGGGGCATCTTTATGTACCCTGCAACAGAAAAAATGCCAAACGGCAAACTTCGTTTGTTGTACGAATGCAATCCAATGGCATTTATTGTTGAACAAGCCGGTGGACAAGCTTCTACTGGCACAGGCAGAATCCTAGATTTATTGCCAACCAATTTGCATCAAAGAGCTCCAATTTATATTGGCTCTTCAAATATGGTAGATCAATGTGTGCAAATGCTTACCGAAGATGATTCTTTGGTGAACAATTAATCGGCATTCAATAAATCAAAAATTTCCAATGATTTCAATTGTTTTTGAGGAAATAAATGATGTTGCAAATGATATGTAAGCTTGTCTACAATCTTTCTTCTTTCTGTTTTATTTAATTGAGGGATATTCCCTTGGGTGATTGTGTAAATTGCCTGATTCATCCAAACGTCCGTTTTAAAGTGATTGGGTGTTGATGGGTTGCTAGGCTGTCCCGTTGTTAAATCAATTGATTTAGTGAGTCCTGAGTGCCAATCTATCTCGTATCCAAGTTGCATGCCCAGACCAATTAAAAATGCAATGGGTAAATAAACCAAATTATTGGAGGGCTCTAACTGTTGGAAATGGTTGAAAATATAATCAAAAAGGGTAGGGTCGGAATGGTCTTCGTGAATGCAAAGACCAATGATTTCGAGGTAAAACCATTTTATCTGTTGAATGGCAAATGAATCGTAAGCCACATTTTGCCCCAACGACGAAATTTCTTTGATTCTCAATAAGCCAGGATTGACTTTTAAGTTAAAAATAATTTCAACGGTATTTCCCAATTGATAGTAGGCATTTTTATTGTCCTTCTTATGAAGTCCCTGCACTAAAAAACGCTGCAACCCAATTTCCCTTGTGTACATTGTAACCACCGAAGCGTGATCGGTGTAGGGAATCTTTTTGAGAATGAGTGCCTGCGATTTAAGGAGCATCAATCAACCCAATCTGAAATGAATAAATTCGTATCACGCGTGCCACCATTGTTTCTATTGCTGCTGAAGACCAATTTTTTACCATCCGGTGAAAACATTGGAAATGCATTGAAAATACTTGCATTCGTAATTCTCTCTAAATTTCCTGATTGAATGTCAATCATATACAGCTGAAAATCGTAACCTCGCTTACTATGGTGATTGCTCGAAAAAATAATTTTATTGCCCTTAGGGTGGAAGAATGGCGCCCAATTGGCTTTGCCTAACTTTGTAATTTGTTTTAAATCGGTACCATCAACATTTACAGTGTAAATTTCCATGTTGGTTGGTGCAACTAAATTGCGAGACAATAAATCTTTGTATTGAGTAATTTCTTCAGGTGTGCTGGGTCTAGAAGCTCTAAAAACCAATTTCTTGCTGTCTGGAGAGAAAAATGCACCACCGTCGTAACCAAGTCCAAAGGTAATTTGACGTGGATTTGACCCATCAATGTCCATCATCCACAATTCTAAATCCCCACTGCGGGTGCTTGTAAATACAATCGATCTTCCATCTGGAGAAACAGTTGCCTCTGCATCGTAACCAGGTTCTTTGGTTAATTGTTTTTG
Organism: Chitinophaga pinensis; assembly: GCA_945865625.1. Lineage (GTDB taxonomy): Bacteria > Bacteroidota > Bacteroidia > NS11-12g > UBA955 > VMCP01. The sequence goes on along the minus strand of CAMBFD010000005.1, from coordinate 25,896 downwards.
GATGTTGCTGTTTTCGTCGGCCACAAAGATGTCGAAATCGGCATAAACCGGCCATAAATAAGCGCCTGAGGTTTCAGGAACTGGAGGACAAGCATTGTTTCCTAAATGGGTGCTTGCATAAAGCATGTGCTTATTGTCGGGCATGTAATAAGAGCAAGTCGTTCTGCCTAATCCAGTGCTCAACATTTTCGGCTTGTAGTTGCCACCTTTAAAACTGTCGATTCTACTGAAAAATATTTGATCGCAATTCACACCCCATTTTTTATAGTTACTTTGGAATACCAATGATTGATTGTCGAAACTAAAGTATGCTTCAGCATTATCTCCACCAAAAGTAAGTTGTGTCAAATTTTTCAAATGCTTTTCTGGCATTGTATCAACTTGATTGGATGTTTGGGAAGCGGGGGTTTGAGCATTTGCATCCAACGCAAAGATTAATGCAATTACTGCGAAAAATATTTTTTTCATGTGTGCAAATTTGTTGAAACTTAAAGTAACTGCCAAGCCATTTTCGGATTGCCTTTACGGCCTTGATCATCGTAAAAATCTACGAATTTCATTTTGAAATATTGGTTGGTTGCCGTTTTAATGATATAAAATCGATTTGGTAAAATGGTGTATTTACTGCTTTGTTGGTTATATTCTTTCCAGTCGTAGCCAATCTCGTCGGCATTGTAGTTGAAAGTTTGTTTTTCAGCAAATGATTTGTCGCAACCATTGTATGTTATTCCGTTATCTATTTGGCAAACTTGTATGTTTTTATGGTTTGTGAGTGCACCACGTATGACGTATGGGTATGGATTTCCATTCGCATCATCAATGGTTTCTTTATAGGTAGTAAACACCAAATCCCAGTTGGTACTTTTTATTGGTTCGTTGGAAACGGTGTCCTTCTTGCCAAAAGAATAATACACATAATTAAATTCTGGTTTGGTTTCAATTTGAGTGAGGTAAGCTAAATTTGGCATGCTTAAATAGCCCCATTTGAATTGGTAAGCCCCACCTTTAACGCCTAGAAGTTGAATTTTTATGTAACGGTAATTTTTAAGTGTATCTGTTCCACGGTCTAAAATGTAAATGGCGTTTTTACCATTATATCCATCAACCGTTTTTTTAAAACAGTTGCCAAAAGCACTCGAATCAATCCTCCCATTTGGATGGTCAAATCTCCAAACCGCATTGTTTAAATGAAGTGGTGAGACATCGTTAAATGAAATCCCTTGGATTTCGCAAACAGAAAAATACGAATTTTTACCGCCGCAAATGATGATTGATGGGTCATCTTGGCATGAGACAGCAATGTCCCAATTCCCAAATTGATTGCTGTACGTTTTCTGAGTTTCAAAATCAAACCAAAGTTGGTTTTCATAATTCTCACCCATCGCAAAAGTTTGAGTTTGAATGCCTACAGGAACATTCGGTTTGGGATAAAGCGCTTCTTCTTTTTCACACGACGCCAGTCCTAACACCGCTATCAACATCAATACTATTTGATTTTTCACTTTCACCTCTACAAAGTTAATCTACATTGAACAAAAAAGTTTCTTCCCGCAGAAATATTCATGTTACCACTACCACCACCATGCACTGCGCCAGTTGTTGCCGACGATTGAATTTGTTTCACATCCATCACATTTTTATACCCCAATTGAATGTCTAGTTTATCATTGAAGAATGTTTTATTTAGGCTTAAATCCGCCAAATAATATGGTGCAATTTCAAAAGTTTTTCCATTTTCCTCAAATCCATAATTTTGACCCGTGTATCGGCTGAAAATTTGAATAGAAATGCCAGGTTGTTTTAATTTATACGAAACATTGAAACTTGTTTGAACCACATTCCATATTTTCCAATTTCCGATGTTCTCGCTCTTGCTTTGGTTGTTGATCCAAGATGCACTCACTTTAAATTGAAATTGATTTCTAAAATATTCCGTTTGCGTGGTGATTCCTTGCGAATTCATTTTTCCAACGTTAATATATTGATAAAGATTTGTGCGATTGTCAATGAGTGCCAATTGAATTTGATTGGTAATGAAATTTTTAAAATACGACAACTTAAATGTGGCAGCCGCATTTTTCCCAATAATGTGTCGGTAATCCATCGATCCAATAAAATTATGCGCCGTTTCTGTGCCTAAACTTTGATTCCCTTGAACGTTGTGGTTGATGTCTACAAACAAGAAATAAAGTTCTTTAAGTGTAGGTGCCCTAAATCCTCTGGCGTATGATCCTCTAAAAATGAGATATTTAGATGCATTGTATTTGATTTGGAGGGATGGAATCATAGGTGCCAATTTAAACCCATTGCCTAAAAATTCTGGGAATGGATTTTTACCAAACTGATTGTTATAGATGAAACGCAATGAAGGTTTGATCTGGATTTTAGCCGAAGGACTATAATCTACAGTTGTGAAAACTGCAAAATCATAGATGCCATCTTTTTGCGAAACCCGCAAAGTTTTGATGTTCTCGTATTGAAATTCGTACCCTGTTAGCCAGTCGAATTTTTTATTTGTACTTAACTTACTCCACAGCCCGCGCATGTTAATCTGCTCATTCACAGTGGTATCTTGGTCTGCTGGTCTTGTTATGGTTTCAATTCCCTCCACCAAATCTCTCCTGATCATTTGTTTGGTGCGCGTGAAAATATTATAACTGTTTTGGAATTGAAGTTTATTGCTTTTGTTTAAAGTGAAATCGGATAACAGCAAGAAATCAATTCTCTTGGTATAAAAATAATTGTTATAGCCTGTTACCGCAATTAAATTGTATTCGGCATCGGTTCTGTCGGTGAGCTTTTCGTTGAAATAAGTGGTTTTGAGGGTGTGCGACGATTTTTTCAAATTGTAGCTCAATCCCACTGAACCAAATACTTTTGTTTTTGGTTTCCAGTCGTAAGAGCGCGTCGCCAAGTTAAAATCGGTGCCTGAATAAAACTGACGACCTAAATCGCCGGTGATACCAATTGCTACGTTTTTTGTTAAGCTTCCTAGCTGGAAATTAAGATCGTTATTTACATTGCCAACTCCATCCATGAAGTTGTTGAGTTGTAATTTATTGGTGTTTTTAATCGGTTTTTTAGTGATAATGTTCACAACGCCACCAATGGCATCGGAACCGTAAACCACACTCATAGGGCCTTCTATAACCTCTATGCGCTCTACATTGCTCAATGGAATTTGAGAAATATCAAGATTGCCGTTCAAACGGCCTATCATTGGAACGCCATTGATGAGAATTTTTACATTCTGACCGCTCAGACCTTGTAATTGTATTGAGTTTCCTAAAATAGGATCTTGGCTTAATTGGATGTTTGATTGATTTTGAAGGACATCGTTCAGCGTTTGTGCCCCCATGGCCGAGATGGTTTTTTGTGTAATCACTTCCACCGAATAAGGATTTTGTGTGGCTGCCTTTGGGGTTAAAGATCCAGTAATAGAAATTGGATTGATTTTATTAATGTCGGTTGTAACTGTTACCGTTAGCTCTTCCATTTGAGCTTTCCAAGGATTTATTAAGTTTGATATTTCCCCAAATTGAGCACTTAGGATTATATAAATATCGTTTGTACTATTGGTTGTAATTTGACCGTTGTTATCGGTGGTTTTTGTTGTTTTGCTTAAATCATTTCCAAATTGATCTTTTTCAATGAGATCAATTTTAATTCCCATCAAGGGCGAGTTTTGTTGGTCTACAACCAACAAAACCCTCTTGATAGTTTGCGAAAATAAATTCGCGGTTAAACAAAATATAAAGGAAATGAAAAATGCTTTTTTCAAGGTAGTCTACCTTAAATTAATTTTTAGAAATGATTTGATTTTGGATACCGTTCGAAGTTTTCACTTCAACAATGTATTGTCCAGCTGTTAAATCTGAAATATTTAATAGTGCAACGTCGGTGATGTTGATATTGCTTGCGTTTTTCACCATACGACCGTCTAAAGTTCTGATCGAAATGGTTTGAATTGCAATGTTTTCAAGTGGTTTGATATATAACTGATTTTGAGCTGGTACAGGATAAATCACAACTTGGTTATTTTTAGCAATGACTTTGGTAGATCCAATTAATTTTGAAAGTAATTGAGATTTATTTAAAATAATTCTGCCTGAAGAAAGGCCAACAAAATTAGTGAATTGAACACCATAAACATTAGAATCAGACGATTGAACCAAATAGTTTAAGTCCTGAACCATGTCATAAGTTGCACCATTAAAAGTTTTCCATTTAGAACCAATTCTGGTTAAGTCAACTCTGTAGCCTTCGCCGCCGGTGGTGTCTAGCGCTTGGTTATGATAGGTTAAAGGACTCGCTTTGAGGTCATCCCAAGTAACCATTTCAATTTTCGCAATTTTAGAACCCACTCTTGATTCAGCGCCCACAACCAAATATGGAGCAAATGAAGTACCATTGAATCTTGGCTCGTAATATCGTGTGAAGTTTAAATCCCAATTGCCATCAGTTGGCTCAAGGGTCACTTGTTTGTTTGTAAAATGGAAATATTTATAAGTGCCTTTGTTCGCAGCTGATTGTTTCAAAGTATCAATTAAAGCGAAATCTTTTGATCCACCGACAATATCATAACGGAATGAGAAATCACCATTCGGATATTGTGCAACTGGCATAAATTTAATGAATGCCACAACTTTTCCTGCGCTCGATAACGTAATTAAATATAAAGAATCACCTACAACTGTGTGACTTCCTGCATCGTAAACTCCCCAAGAGAAATCCCAAGGGTTATTTTTGTTCAATTGCTGGTTGAATGCACCAACCTCATGCTTGTGAATGTCGTTCATAAAAGTTGGCCATTTTGCCCAACCCGTAGTGTCAAAATTTGCATACGCAGAATTATCGCCTTTAGGATAAGCATAAACGTTTACACCTGCTGCATGATTTGCACGAATGCAATTGTCGCGGGTGTTGCTTGTGTGCGCAATGTGCCAGCTTCCCATTGGGTTCGCTTTTTTATTGCTCGTTTGCAAACTATAAAAAACTTGATTTGCAAAACCAGCTCCCATTACAATAGTATCTGTAACAACTGTTTGTGCATTTGCAGCGCCAAATACAAATAGGGCTGCTGTTGTAAATAGTGATTTTATTTTCATCTCGTACATCTGATTTAGTGCGACAAAAGTACAATATTATCCTTTCTGAACCTTTCTTTCATTTGTAAACTTAAGGTCATAAAATGTCATTATTTTGTCATTCGCCTCAAAAAGGTTTTTTTGAATCATTCTAAATACAAACTAACTTTGTGGCACAATTGTTCTTTCATCAGACAATTCTCAAAACATGGCTAAAATTAGTATCAATATTGCTTCAGGTTCTATCGAAAAACGCAACGTGGTTGTGGGTATAGATTTAGGCACAACCAATTCTTTGGTTGCCTACAACGAATCAAATCCCTCAAAACCAGTTTTAGTTGGTGAAAATAATGATTTCATTGTGCCTTCTGTTGTTTACTTCGATGAAAATAACCTGCCAATAGTTGGAAATCAAGCAAAAAAACAAATTGCCGATCATCCAGAAAGAACCATTTTTTCTGTGAAACGTTTGTTAGGCAAAAATTTTGGAGATTTAAAAGGGCAAACCGATTATCTAGGATATAAAATCATTCACGACGATCAAGAAAATATGGTGAAAGTGAATGTAGGGGGACATTACTTCAACCCAATTCAACTCAGTGCCATTATTTTAAGAGAACTCAAAGACAAAGCAGAATCGTTTTTGAATGCAACTGTAGACAAAGCAGTCATCACTGTTCCCGCTTATTTTAACGATTCTCAACGTCAAGCCACCAAAGATGCCGGCAAATTGGCCGGCCTCGATGTGTTGCGCATTGTCAATGAACCAACCGCCGCAAGTTTGGCCTACGGAATGAATTTAACCGATGCCGATAAAACCATTTTGGTCTACGATTTTGGCGGAGGTACTTTCGACGTTTCCATCTTGAAACTCGAACAAGGTGTTTTTGAAGTCATTGCAACCCACGGCGATACCTACCTCGGTGGTGACGATATCGACAAACAAATTGTGCAACATTGGTTGTTGCAAAACGGGATCGATCTCGAAATTCTCAACAAAAATCAGATCCAAGAACTCCGTCTTTTTGCAGAAAATGCAAAAATTGAAATCTCAAACAACCCCCACATTCCCTTTGAAAAGTCCCTCAAATTTGGAAATATCGAATTAAATACCTATATTGATTACATAACACTCATTGAAATTTCTGCTGAAATTATTGCCAAAACAATGAAATCAGTTGACTTATCTCTTTGGGATGCAAAGTTACAACCATCTCAAATCGATGAAATTGTGCTCGTTGGCGGCAGCACCAGATTCCCCGAAATTTACAACCAACTCAGTTCAAAGTTTCCAAACGTTCATATCAACAACCAAATCAATCCCGATGAAGTTGTTGCCCTTGGCGCAGCCGTAGAAGCCGATATTTTGGCTGGGAATCGCAAAGACATTCTCTTGCTCGATGTAACCCCATTGTCGCTAGGCATTGAAACCGCCGGCGAACTCATGGATGTTCTCATTCCAAGAAATTCTAAAATTCCAACCCGCGTTGGCCGTGAATATACCACCTCTGTTGATGGACAAATCAACATGAAAATTGCCGTTTTTCAAGGTGAAAGAGAAATGGTGACGCAAAATCGTAAGTTGGGAGAATTTATTTTAAAGAACATTCCGGCAATGCCAGCAGGGTTCCCTAAAATTGAAATTCAGTTTGCCCTCAATTCCGACGGTGTTTTAAAAGTGGCTGCAAAAGAATTGCGAAGCGGAATTGCCCAAGAAGTTGAAATTCTTCCGGCCAACGGATTAACCGATTCTGAAGTTGAAAGAATGCTCGAAAGTGGTTTGATTAACGCACAGCAAGACATTGAGTTGCGGTTGGAGCAAGAGGCGGTGAATGAAGCCAATCAACTGATATATAACGCTGAAAGATTTTTAACCAAACATGGTGAATTGCTCTCTGAAGATGAAATTTTAGGAACCAAACAACGAATTGATGCCTTAAAGGGTCTATTATCTTCAAACAACAGAAATGAAATATTGTCTGGGGTTGAAGCGTTAAATGATTACACCCGTCCATTTGCCGAAAGGGTAATGGATGTGGCAGTGTCGGCAGCACTTAAAGGAAACAAAATTCAAGAGTTATGAAAATAAAGGCATTCTTAGTTGCGTTGGTTTTTGCCCTTCAATTGAATGGTCAAAATTCAGATGCAGATTACGAGAAAAGTACCAATTTTGGGATGAAACTTGGAATTTCAGCTTCTACTATGTTCGGCGGAGAACTCCACAACCCGACTGCTCTTTTGGGCTATGTGGCAGGTGTTTATTTCCATAGTAAACTCGATAAAAAGAAAATCAATTACCAAACGGGTCTCGATTTAAGACTTCGCGGAAGTAATTTTAATAACGTTAACGACAGTTTTTCGAACCGTGCTTATACCCGCATAGGTTTGATTTCAGTGGATGTTCCATTGAACTTGCTCATTTTAACTGGGAAATATTCTCGAGAGAAGGTTAATCATATTATGTTAGGCATTCAACCGAGTTATATTTTAAGGTCTGTGGTTTATATAGGTTCAGGCCAAATTCCTGCTCAAAATCAAGTCTACATGAAAAAATGGCAAAATCTACCTTTATCTAATTTCGAAATCAGCGGAATTGTTGGTTACCAGCATAAAGAGGAGGGATTTGGGTATCAAATTGCCTTTAAAGTGGGATTGAATAACCTCAACGACAATTTTAAATTGGTGACCGTTGATCCAGATTCAGGCATTGAATACGATTTATTGCCAAAAACAGGAACCGGTAAATTTATTGGAACCGGCTCATTGGAATTTTCATTCATTTTCTAAAATGCATTCACTTATTGTAACTTTGTAACGTTTTGCGTTCATCAGTATCATTATATACCCTCGGCTGTAAATTAAATTTTGCGGAAAGTAGCACCATTGCACAGCAATTGAAAAAAAATGGTTTTGAAAGAAAGCAATTTCATGAAGGTGCCGATTTGTATGTCATCAATACCTGTAGCGTGACCGATCATGCCGACCGGAAATGCAAAAAGGTGGTCAATGAAGCACTTCGACACAATCCAAACGCATACATTGTGGTTGTTGGCTGTTATGCACAGCTGAAACCCGAAGAAATTTCTAACATTCCTGGGGTCGACATGGTTCTAGGAGCAGCAGAGAAATTTCAGTTGATAGACCACCTTCATTCCCTCAAAAAAGAAGAAAAAACAAGATTGTACAACGCGCCAATTAAAGATGTGAATGATTTTGTTCCAGGCTTTAGCGAAGGCGATAGAACCAGAATGTTTTTGAAGGTTCAAGATGGTTGCGACTATTTTTGTAGTTTTTGTACTATCCCACTTGCTCGAGGGAAAAGTAGAAGTGACAATATCCAAAACACCATTCAACAGGTAAAGAAAGTTTCAGAAGATGGTGTGAAAGAAGTGGTGCTCACAGGTGTGAATTTGGGCGATTTTGGTGTTCAAAGAGGTGAAACGTTCTTTGAACTCATTCAAGAACTCGATCAAATTGAATCCATTCACCGTTACCGCATTAGCAGCATTGAACCCAATTTGCTCACAAATGAAATCATTGATTTTGTGTCTAAAAGTCAAAAATTTGTGCCGCATTTTCACATTCCATTGCAAAGTGGAAATGATGAAATTTTGCAACGCATGCGCCGCCGATATTTGTCGGACGTTTACGCTTCTCGCGTGGCCTATATCAAAGAAAAAATGCCTCATTGTTGCATTGGCGTCGATGTAATAGTAGGTTTTCCAGGTGAATCTGAAGAGCATTTTTTAGACACCTATAATTTTATCAACGAGTTGGATGTGAGTTATTTGCACGTTTTTCCTTACAGTGAAAGAGCCAACACCACCGCCAAGAAAATGAAAGATGTGGTGCCCGTAAAAGTTAGAGGCGAAAGAACCACCATGCTTAGAGGATTGAGTGAAAAGAAAAAACGTTTTTTCTACGAACAACAACTCAATTCCACCAGAGAAGTGCTTTTTGAAGCCGAAGAAAAAGGGGGTAAAATGAGCGGGTTTACCGATAATTATGTGAAAGTAACCACAAATTACGACCCCTTGCTGGTGAATACCTTGGTGCCCGTGACCTTGAAAATGATCAATGATGAATTTTTAGTGGAAGGAATATTTGATTACGCCGAAATTAGGCCGTAATTTGCAATGTGTTTCCTACGTTATATCATTTTATCAAAGACATATTTGGCCTAGAATTTAGGTTTCTTGAAGTTGTAAATACCTTCGGTTTTTTTGTTGCCATTTCAATTGGTGCTGCCTATTGGGCCATGCAAACTGAGTTCAAACGTAAAACATCGTTAGGCTTATTTCCTTCAAATACTGTCACCACAACAATTGGAATTCCTTTTCCAAAATCTGATTACATTGTAAGCATCATCATCTCGTTTTTATTTGGTTACAAAATTCTATTTCTCATGGTCAATGCCGGAGAAAACTTTGTGCCTCAAGAACATATTTTCACTTCGGAGGGAAGTTATTTCATGGGCTTTATTGCTGCATTGTTTTCTTTTTTAACCAAAATTCGTGCCGATAAAAAACAACGCTTAACAGAACCTAAATCTGTTTCACATTCCGTTTCAATTGCCGACGATATGGGAAACATTACCACCGTGGCTTTGGTTTCAGGGTTTTTTGGAGCAAAAGTTTTTCACTTACTCGAAACCCCAGATCAAATTCATTTAAGCACTTTCATCACCGATATTTTCACCACCGGTGGGTGGACATTCTATGGTGGTTTAATTTGCGGCGCTGCCGGTGTCCTCATTTACGTGGCAAGAAAAGGTTACAATTGGAAACATGTGATCGATGGTGGTGGTCCTGCCATGATGCTATCATACGGAATTGGCCGTTTTGGTTGCCATTTCTCTGGCGATGGCGACTGGGGAATTGCCAACCTACGTCCCTCGAAAATATTGCCCGATTGGGCTTGGGCCTACAAATATCCGCACAACGTTTTGGGAAAAGACTACCCAGGAATGGGCATGGAACCAATTCCAGGATGCTCTGGCGACTATTGCTACCAATTGTCGACGCCAGTTTACCCAACACCGCTCTACGAAGCCTTAATGGCCTTGATTTTATTCGCTGGATTGTGGTTTTGGTTGCGACATAAGAATTTTAAACCAGGGCAAATTTTTAGTATTTACATGATTTTTGCTGGGGTAGAACGATTTGCCATTGAATCCATTCGTGAGCACGGAGACAGCCTTTATCGATTTGCAGGGGCAGTTTTTTCACAAGCACAAATGATTTCCATCGTATTAATCGTTTTAGGAACATGCGGATATTTCATTTTCAACAAGCAAAAAGATTTGGCTCAGGGCACATGAAAAAGTTGATGCTCTTTATTGCTTTTTTTTATTTTTCGGGGGGACTTTTGGCGCAAACTGAAACTGTGGTTCGCGACACGGTTCACGACTTCGAACGCTTAGATCCGGTGATGGTATCGGGGAGTATGGATGAGGCAAAGATCAAGGAGTATCAGACATTAAAGCGCCGTGTGATCAAAACCATGCCATTTGCCAAGATGGCTGCTTACAAAATGAAAATGATGGAAGATCAATTGGCAACAATTGAAAACAAGCGCGAGCGCAAAAAGTACATCAAAAAATGCGAGAGCAGCCTCAAAGCCATGTACACAGAGCAATTGAAAAAGTTGACCATTGGTGAGGGACAAGTGCTCATGAAATTATTGCATCGCGAAACGGGTAAAACCAGTTGGGAAATCTTAAAAAACTACCGAGGCACTGCGGAGGCCTTCTTCTGGCAGGCGTTTGGAACATTTTGGGGCCACGATTTAAAATCGGAATTCGACCCAGTGGTCGACTATCAAATTGAGCACATCATAAAGATTGCCAATTTGGAGTGAGTTTTTGAGGGGTGTTTTTCTCTGTTAAAACTGAGGTTTTTTCACTCTTACTGAAAGTGCTTTTTTGAGAAACTATAAATTAATATAGGTGCGCCAATGATGGCACATATTGCGTTGACTTGTAAGGTGATCCCGGGGATAAGGTTGTGGGCCAACAGGTCGGCGGTAACGCATAAAAATATCCCCCATAAAATGCTGGGAAATAATATTTTAACATGTGATTCTGATTTGCAAATTTGTTTTGCAATGTGGGGCGCTATGAGTCCAACAAAACTCACAGGACCACAATAAGCAGTGATCCATCCCGAAATGATGGCACCTGTCCAAATCATCATTCTTCTGATTGATTTTACATTCACCCCACTTGAAATGGCGTAGATGTCGCCAAGTAGGTAGGCATCGAGTTTAAACCGATTCCAAAGTACAAACAATAGACCCAATATTGCTGGAGCTACCAACAATGGAATTTCGGTAGCGGTTACACGTTCAAAGCTGCCCATCCCCCATAAGCTAAACTGTTTAATTTGTTCAAAGCTGCCAAGGTTTTGCAATAGGTCTACGCCGGCAGCAAAGAGAAAACTCAACACCATTCCGGTGAGCAGCAAGCGGGTGGTGCTTTCAAATCCTCGGTTGAGTATGAGTTGTAAAAACAATGCAAAAAGCGATCCTAATATGCTGGCTGTGAGTATATTGAATTGGTTATTGAGATTCAAGTTGGAAAGCAAAGGTTGGGCAAATAGCATCACTGCAATGCCAAATGATGCACCTGGGGTGATGCCAACGAGGTAGGGACCTGCTAGTGGATTTCTAAAGAGCGTTTGCATGATGAGTCCAGCAAGCGACAGCCCAGCACCGGCAAAAATTGCGGCAAGTACCCTTGGTTGTCTGAATTGTGAAAAAATTACATTTCCCTCATCAAATCCGAAAAAAGTAGACATCAAAATGGGCTCTTCAATATGTAAAGTAAAATCTAAATAAATCAACCCAAGTGTGACCACTAAAAGTAAGATATGAAGGGTTTTAGATTTCATTTTAATTGGCGGTAAAAATAGTATGAATGTTTTGAAAATTCAGGATGTTCGGAATGAAATATTTTTGCAAAGTCTCTCAGAATATACTCTGGATGAACTGCGCCTAAATCCCAGTATTCATTGGCACCATCGGCTTCCATGGTGGCATCGCATTGAAAAACACGCTTGTTTTTAATGGGTGAACAATTGCCAATTCGGTGGTCGGTGGCAGCAATACAGCCCAACGATTCGCACATTCCTGGATTGATCCAATAGTCAGATTTTGCCAAAAGTTGATAACCGAGTTCGAGTCCAATTTGAGCACTCCCTGTGCCTGGATAGCTGTTATTTTCGAGCCATACAGGCTGAGTTTTGGCATCGCGTAGTAGGATAGAGAGGTAGGCATTTTGTTTTGGAACATCCCAAGTGCCGGAGTATGGCAGGTTAATCATGACTTTTGAGTCTGTTGTTTTCAACAATTCGGTTTTAAGTCGCGTGTATTCATCTTCAATGGCTTCAAAAGTTTCAAGTTGATGGCAATTGGTGAGCATAGAAAATAAAACAATCCATTCGGCCCTTCCCAAGGGGTGGTTTTCGAGATGCGATTGGCAGAAGAGCACATGGGTTTTTGAAGATTGAATTCTAGACAGGTTTGTTTTTTCTTGGTTGCCAACAAAGTAAGCCAAAATGATATCTGGATTTAATTTCAAGGTGGCTTCGGGCATGATTTCTCCAAAGGGCTGCACAGAAGGTATTTTTTCTTTTTGAGGGAAGGCGGAGCGGGAGAGGTATTTTGACTGGTCTACGCCCACGATGCGGTGTTGTTGCTTTAATTCTACAAAAAAGCGGCTAAAGACGGTTGAAAGTAGGATAAAGCGGTTGCGATTTGCGATTTTTGCAAAATCTTTTTGTTTTATTTGTTGCGATTTTCCCCAAAAAAAAGATCCAACGACAACACGATCAGGTGTTTGTGATTTAGAATTTGGAGAGAAAGTATAGAGTTTAATAAATGTATCGGTGCGGGTGTAGCCTATTTCAAACAATTGGGCATAACGGTTGACAACCCATGTAATTTCATTGTTTTGATTTCTTTGAGTGGGTGCGTTTCCACATCCCTCAAAAAGCAAGAAAACAATAGCAAATACGGTGGCGATTTTCATTGGGACTTCAAAAATAGATTAAAAAAGTTGACAGCCGTAAAAACTGTGTTTAATGTTTGCAAAATTTCATGCAAATTTGTAGATATGAATTTTCCTTTATTTAAATATCGCTATTGGATTTTTTTCGGATTCTTCTTTTTGTGGATGATGTTTTTTGATAGCAATAATTTCATTTACCGGTTGCGCTTGGCTTCTGAGATATCAGATTTGGAGGAAAGCATTGAAATTCATAAAGTGAAAATTGATGAATTGAGGAGGCAGAAGAAAGATTTGTTTGGAAATCAAAGGAATTTAGAAAAGTTTGCCCGAGAAAAGTATCTGATGAAAAAGTCGAATGAAGACATTTTTGTAATTGTAGATGCCGAAGTAAATTCAGATGAAAAAAATGACTAAAAGTGGACATTCATGATAAAGTGTTTATAAAATACTTTAAGTTGTGTATTTTTATTGCTCTTACATGAATAGGTTTGCAGTATTCTTTTTTAACGAAAGTATAAAATATAAAATTTATGAAGTTTATAGCTCCTTCTAGCGATTTGTTGCAGCACCTGTTAACAGTTAACGGTGCCATTATGTCGAAACCGATCATTCCAATTTTGGAAAATTTCTTATTCGATATAAATAACAATGTGCTCACCATTTACAGTACCGATTTAGAAACCAGCATGACAACTATTGTGCCGGTGGAATCTAAAGATAACATGCGTGTTGCAGTGCCGAGTAAAATGGTAATTGATATTCTGCGTTCTCTACCAGACCAACCAGTAACTTTCAATATCGATAATAGTTCTTTTGGTATCGAGGTTGTGAATAACAATGGTCGTTACAAAATGGCAGGTCAAGACGGAGTAGATTATCCAACTTTACCCGAAAAAACAGGCGATGGTAGTTTTACAGTTCCCGCAAACTTATTGTTGCGCGCTGTAAGTAAAACATTGTTTGCTGCTGGTTCAGACGAATTGCGTTTAAACCTAACAGGTTTGTTTGTTGAAATGAAAGGCACTCACGTGAATTTTGTGGCAACAGATGCCAATAAATTGGTTCGTTTTACACGGAAGGATATCAATGCGGGTGCTGAACATAGCTTTATCATTCCTAAAAAACCATTGAACTTATTAAAAACGGCATTGCCTAACGACGAAACTCCGGTGATTGTTGATTACAATAAATCCAATGTTTTCTTTACCTTCGGCAATACTCAATTGATTTGTCGATTACTAGATGAAAAATACCCAGAGTATTCTGCAGTTATTCCTCAAGAAAACCCGAATGTCATTACCATTTCTAGAACCGACTTTTTAAGTTCTATTAATCGTATTAGCATTTTTGCATCAAAAACAACCCATCAGGTTCGTTTGAAAATTACGGGTAGTGAATTAACAATTAGCGCTGAAGACATTGAAATGGCGAATGAGGCTACTGAGAAAATCAACTGCGAATATGACGGTGACGACATGGAAATTGGATTCAACGCAAGATTTTTGAAGGAAATGTTGGCTACAATGGATGGCGATAGTGTACAATTGAAGATGTCGCAACCAAACAGAGCCGGTTTATTGGTTCCAAGCGAGAACGAGAAGAACGAAGAAATTACGATGCTCATCATGCCAATGATGTTGAACAATTATTAAAGCATAAATTATAATTTAATATTTAAAAAGGGGAGCTCAGGCTCCTTTTTTTTGTTTATAGTTTAAAGTTTAGTGTTTAAAGTTGGGTTTAGGTGGGTTATAAAGTTTATGAGCTTTAGAAAGTTTATAAGTTGGTGATTTTTGACATTGATATTATAATTTGTGTAGTTGGTATGTGTTTTTTCCTTAATATTGAATGATTAATCAGAAAAATATGAAAAAGATTTTATTGTCATTGGCCATGTTTATTGGAGGAATTTCAGTTTCTAGTGCCCAATTTGAAATTAGCAACTTAAGTGTTGGTGCTGGTGCTGCTCCTTCGATGTATTTTGCACAAGGATTAGGGACATTTACCTCTTCATTCAGTGGAAAACTTCAATATGAGGCGGATGAAAATTTCTATTATGGTGATTTTATTTATAGTTCAAAAAAGTTTGACGATTTAGACAATACGACTTTGTTATTCAACCATATCAATGCTGGTATTGGTCGCTATTTTGTTGGAAGTTCAGATGATGATTTTTCAATGGCGGGAAAAATTGGTGCAGGTATTTCAATGTATTACTTCAACTATGATGGTGCTATGGAAGAAGTTTCAGATGCTTCTTGGAACATCAATGGTGGTGTTTTGGCTACTTATAGTATTTCAGATGCAATCAAAATCTTTGGTGAAGTTGGAGCAATTGTTTCTGCGGGTACATATAATAGTCAGAGCAACGGTACTGCAAGTCCTGAATTCAACAACGCATACTTCCAAGTGGGCGCAAAATTCAGATTTCAGTAAAAAAAGTTTATAAGGGTTTATGAGGTTTATAAAGGTTTATGAAAAAACTTTAAACTCTAAACAATAAACGCTAAACTAAGAACAAACAACAACAATAGCAAAAAAGGCCGTCCGTAAGGAGGGTCTTTTTTATTTAACGTTTAACGTTTAGCGTTTAATTTTGAGTTTAGAGTTCAAGAATTTTAAACATTAAACGCTAAACCTAAACTTTAGACGCTAAACTCTAAACGCTAAACTTCCAATCCGCACCATCGTGCTGCCATATTGGGTGGCAATTTGATAGTCGCCGCTCATGCCAATCGAAAGTTCTTTGAAACTTTCTAACGTGGGAAAATACGTCGATTTGATTTCGTTGAATAATCTTTGAGCCTGCGCAAATTCTTGGTGTGTGAGTTCAATATTGTCGGTTAAACTTCCCATGCTCATGATGCCGGCAAAAATGATGTTCGGATAGTTCTCCGGTTTAAGTCCCTCAAAAAAATGATTGATTTCAGATGGAGGGATGCCAAATTTGCTTTCTTCTTGAGCCAAATGCAATTGGAATAAACATGGAATGTTTCGGTTGTTTTTTTTGGCCTGTTTTTGAATTTCATCGAGTAAATGGAGGCTGTCTACAGAGTGAATCATGGCAATAAACGGGGCAATGAATTTCACCTTGTTGGTTTGCAAATGTCCAATTAAATGCCATTCTATGTCGTTAGACAATAACTCTTTACGTTCCAAAAGTGCTTGAACCCTGTTTTCAGCAAACACCCTTTGATTGGCATCGTAGGCGTCTTTGATTTCTGCAATTTCTCTATACTTACTCACCACTATGAGTTGGGTGGTTTTAGGAAGTTCTTCCTGAATTCGATGAATGTTGTTAGCGATGCGATTCATTTTGCTTAATTTTGCGCAACCATGCGCAACTTTTGCCTCAAAATTACAACCATCTTTCTGATTACAGTTGTTTTTGCTTGTAATTCTCGCCAATTTCCTGTTGAAGAACCCAAAATGGTTCAAATTTTGGCCGATGCAATGCGTTTGGAAGCTGGTATGCAAATCAAATACAATTATGCCATTCAGCCCGACAGCATGTGGACCAAGAATTATGCACTTATTCTAAAAAAACACAACGTAGATCAGGCCGATTTCGATCAAACCTTAAAATCTTATAAGCGCGATGGAAAATTGTTTGCCGAATTGATGGAAAAAGTCATTGATGTTTTGCAACGCGATGAGTTGAAACATAAAATGGATAGAAATTGAAATATCCAGAGCACTTTGAAAGCATTGTAGGATTTCAGCAACTTCGTTCTGAAATTGAAAATCGTTGTAGGTTTGAAACCTCGCAAAAGTTAGCTGCCGATTTTTCTATGCTCACTTCATGGGAGCACATTTCTTTACAACTCGATTACCTCGATGAAGCAAATGTGCTTTTAGAGCAATTTCCTTCGTTGTTTCAATTTCAAGAAACGGCCGATATATCATTGTGGTTGAAACACATCGACATTGAAAATTATTTTTTCATGGAAGATGAGTTGTTCGCAATTTTACGTGTGTTGCAAGCTTACCAAAAAGTGAGTTCTGTTTTGGTTTCTAGGCAGGAAGTATTTCCAAGATTTTATCAAATTTTCATTGCCAACGATGCCATTAAGCCTTGTGTTGAATTAATTTCTAAGGTGATTGATGAAGATGCATCTTTTAAATCATCGGCTTCGCCAACTTACCAGAAACTCACCCAAGGCATACAAAGATTAGAGCGAGAGGCGAGGTCCCTCACAAAATCAATCTTTAGAGAATGGAAAAACGCTGGTTACACGGCTGATACGGATGTGACAGTGAGGGAAGAACGACTTGTGATTCCAGTCATAGCAGAATTTAAGCGTAAGGTTCAAGGATTTGTGAAGGATATTTCGGCCACAGGCAAAATATTATACATTGAACCGGCTGCAATTCTCGAAATGAACAATCATTTGAAGGAAATGTATGCTGAACGACGCCGAGAACGCGAAAAGCTATTGAAGCAGTTAACGGCCGATTTAAAGCCTTACCACCACCAACTGAATCAGGTGATGCATCAAATGGCCCTGGCAGATTTTGTGTATGCAAAGCAGCAAATTTGCAGTCAGTATCAGGCTGAACGACCAAAATATATTGAACACCAGGGCTTGTTCTTAAAGCAAGCATATCATCCAGTTTTAAAGAAGGAACTGGGGAAACAAAATTTAAAAATTGTTCCATTGACCATTGAAATGCGCGAAAATCGCATTGTTGTGGTGAGTGGTCCCAATGCAGGCGGAAAGAGTGTTGTGTTAAAAACAACCTTGCTTTTGCAGTATATGTTTCAATGCGGATTGTATGTGACGGCATTGCCTGAAAGTGAATTTTCGGTCTTTGAATTTTTAGGGATTGATTGCGGCGACGGACAGAGTATCGAGCAAGGATTGAGTACATTTAGTGCACATTTAGCCAATTTGAAGGCTATTTTGGGACATACAGGACCAAAAGCGTTCATTGGATTGGATGAAATTGGCGCTGGAACCGATCCGAGATTTGGAGCACCAATTGCCCAAGCATTGATGGAGCAGTTGCTCGAAAGGGGTGCATTTGCCATTGCAACAACACATTTTTCGCAGTTGAGGGAATGGGGAATTGGAATGGAGCATGTTGCCCAAGCAAGTATGGCGTATGATGCAAAAGCATTGAAGCCATTGTATTCATTTGTGATGGGAAAACCTGGGAGCAGTTTTGCATTGGAATTGATGCGTAAAACAGGTTTCGATGAAGCTTGGATGAAACGAATTGAAGCATTAACAGGTAAAGAAATTGGCAAAACGGAAGATTTAATGTTGCATTTAGAGCAGCAAAATCAATATTTACAGAAGTTAATTACCGACAATGAGCGGAAATCGAATCACTTGCAAGAATTGCAGGATGAATATGCGAAGTTGAAAGAAAAATTACAATCGAAGCGCAAGGAAGTGGTGGATTTGGCCCGTTGGGAAGCGCAAAAATTGCTTGCCGATACAAATCAGCAGATTGAAAATACCATAAGGGTGATTCGCGAACACGGGGCAAAAAAAGAACCAACCATGAAAGCCCGAATGGAGCTTGATGAGTTCAAAGCCAAAGTAAATACCGATGCTACGAAATCTACACAAAAGAATGTCCCTCAAAAGAATACACCTCAAGAGGAAGTCTTTGTTCCATTGAAGCCTTCAGATATCTTACCAGGGTCGAAGGTGAAAAACAAAGCATCGAATCAAGAAGGTGAGGTGTTGGAAGTGAAGAAAAATAAGATTTTGGTGGCCTTTGGATTGTTGAAAATGTGGGTTCCGTTGGAGGAATTGCAAATTTCTAAGATATCGGGAGGTGGGACCAAGCAAAAGGCGAGGGTTGGATTTAACTGGGTGGAGCGACAAGCGAGTTTTTCGAATGAAATTGATTTGAGGGGTGTTCGTGGTGAAGAAGCCATTTTGAAAGTTCAAAAATGGCTCGATGAAGCGTATGCATTGGGACAAGGTACCGTGAAAATCATTCATGGAAGAGGCGATGGTATTTTGCGAAAACTTTTGAGGCAGCATTTTAAAACAGTGAACTTTATTAAAAGTTATTACGACGAACATGCCGACAGGGGTGGCGATGGCTGCACGTATGTTGAATTGATGTAAGCAAGCGGCTTTTTTCCGATTTTTCACATTTTACCCTTAAAATTCAGTATTTTTGTGGCAATGGCATTGATATTGAATGGCAAAGAAGTTGCCGATACTTTAAAGCAAAAGATTGCTCAAGAAGTATCGAAAATGGTTGCTGCAGGACATCGTGCACCGCATTTGGTGGCGATTTTAGTTGGAAACGACGGTGGTTCTCAAACTTATGTTGGGGCAAAAGAAAAAGCTTGTCACGAAGTTGGTTTTAGAGGGACAGTGATTCGTTACGACCATACAATTACCGAAGAACAATTGCTTGCAAAAATTGCAGAAATTAATGCTGATCAAGAAATTGATGGATTGATTGTACAATTGCCATTGCCAAAACATATCAATGAAACCAAAATTACGCATGCCATTTTACCTGAAAAGGATGTTGATGGTTTTCATGATGTAAATATGGGTCAGTTGGCCAAAGGAAACGATGGAATTGTTTCTGCAACGCCATTGGGAATTACATTGATTTTACAACATTACAACATCGAAACTGTTGGTAAACATGTTGTTGTGATAGGCCGTAGCAACATTGTTGGTAGACCAATAAGCATTTTATTGTCAAATCCTGGTCCTGTTGGCAATGCAACTGTCACCGTTTGTCATAGTAGAACTCAAAATTTAAGTCATTTTACATTACAAGCAGATATCATTGTTGCTGCCATTGGTAAACCTGGCTTTGTAACTGGCGATATGGTGAAAGAAGGTGCGGTTGTGATTGATGTAGGAACAACCAGAATTGAAGATGTAACCAAAAAAGCGGGTTGGAGATTGTCTGGCGACGTAGATTTTGCATCGGTTGAACCAAAGGCTTCTGCAATTACTCCGGTACCAGGTGGTGTGGGTCCAATGACCATCACCGCATTGTTAAACAATACTTTGAAAGCGCGTAAAGCCCAAATAAAATGACCGCTGTTTTTCCTGTAATGGAACATTTTTACACCATTCAGGGGGAGGGTGCATTTACGGGTGTACCTGCATATTTCATTCGTTTAGCGGGTTGCGATGTTGGTTGCACTTGGTGTGATGTGAAAGAAAGTTGGGATGCTTCGCAGTATCAATCTCATTCTGCCGTTGAAATGCTTACTTGGGTGAAATCATCGAAAGCGAACATTGTAGTGGTTACAGGTGGAGAACCTGCCATGTACGATTTATCGGAGTTGGTAGATACGTTTCAGAAGTCCAATTTGAGGGTTCACATAGAAACTTCTGCGGCCTATGAAATTCGCGGAAACTTCGATTGGATCACCATTTCTCCGAAGAAATTTAAATTTCCGCTTGAGTTAGAATTGAAAAAAGCCCATGAATTGAAAATTGTAGCCTTCAATAAATCCGATTTGCAGTGGGCCGAACAATGGGAAATCCATTGCAATGAAAACTGTAAATTATTCTTGCAGCCAGAGTGGGACAAACGCGATAAAATGATGGAATTGATCATCGATTATGTGAAAGAAAATCCGCATTGGCAAATTTCTTTGCAAACGCATAAAATTCTGAATGTTCCTTAAAAAATACGCTCATTAAACCTGTGTGTAACTTCAAAAATTGGTGGGTTTTTCTCATTTATTTTTGTAATTCTCGCATGAACTCCTTTTTTAAACATACGGTCAAGCTTATCGCATTTGGTTTTCTTCTTTTTTCGGAGGGACTGATGGCGCAGGGAAACAGGGCAATGGGGTCAACGGAAAGAATGTTGCGAAACAAATATTTGCCTTTTTCAGACACCACCCAAAATAAAATCAACAAATTCTTTGACCGATTCAACCGAATTGGGAATTTCAATGGGTCGTTTTTGATGTTCAAAAACGATAGTATCATTTTTGGTTCTAGGGGAAATTCTATCCGTTCAACGAGAGATTCAGTTTACCCTGAAGATATTTTTCAGTTGGCTTCAGTTTCTAAGGTGTTTACCGGTATTTCTGTAATGCTATTGCACCAAGATGGGTATTTAAATATCGACGATAGTGTGCATTGGTATTTGCCAGAATTGAAACGTAAAAATTTATCTATCAGGAATTTATTAAGTCATACCAGCGGGTTACCCGATTATTTCTATTACAACTATAAAGGGTTTGATTTGAAGCAGGGGCAGGGACATTTGGTAAACGAAGATGTTTTAGTAATGGTGAATGCACAACCAGATAAGCACTTTGCAAAACCTGGTTCTTATGATTATTGCAACACCAATTATGCTTTGTTGAGTTTAATTGTAGAGCGCACGAGTAAGCAAGATTTTAGGTCGTTTGTGAAGGAAAATATCTGTAAAATGGCCGATATGAAATTTACCCATGTGTGTAATTTCGATAGTATGCCTTTGGTGAATTATCCGGTGCAAGGGTATGACAATTGGAGTGTTTTCGACGATAATATGTTTAATGGAACAACAGGAGATAAAGGTGTGTATTCGAGTGTGTTTGAAATGTTTCAGCTCGATAGGGCTTTGAGAACATCTTATATTTTACATCCTGCTACCAAACGTGAAATGTGGACACCGGCAACCGTTGCAAGTGCCGATGGTTATTATGCTTTGGGTTGGCGTGTGAAATTCATTGATGGGAAACATTGGGTGTTTCACAACGGTTGGTGGAAAGGATTTAGAACCTATTTTTGGTCGTGCCTCGATGAAAACAAATGTTATGTGGTTCTTACAAACAATGTAAAAGGATCTTTCCTAAAAACCATTGACATGGTTGGCTTATTGGATTGATTGTGTTGTGATTCTCAGAAATGTTTTGCAAAATCTGCAAAAGTTAATGAAGGTTTATTTTAAAACTGAGGTTGTTTAATTTCACAATGTAAACGCCATCGGCGATCTTTGTGGGAATGGACATTTGAAGTTGATTCTGTTTGGTTTTGAATACCAATTTCCCTTCAAGTGAAAATAAAGAAATATCTGTATTTGAAACTTCTGGAAAGTGCAGAACTCGCGTTTCTGATTGGAAGTAAATGTTTTGTTTGTCAATCCAATTGATTTTCATTTGTGGTGACTGATTGATTACACCCACTGCATCTAAATCAAATCCAGAACTGGCAAAAGGCGTGGGCCAAGGATCGTTAATCATATTTCCTTTTGAATCTTTAGAACCCAAGGTTGAATCAATAGAACCCACAACATCCACAATGCGAACATATTGAAACGTGGGTGCATATTTAGAGCTATCTTTTAAATCTGAGAGATCGAATGGAGTTCCGTAAGGCATTCTATATTTTCCTGCTAAATTGTGAATTTTTTCGGGGTTGGTAAATCCGAAAGGCTCAGTTTGGGTTTTTATTGTTGATAATGAAACCGAAGGAAAGCGGAGCCAGTTTATTTTGTCGTTACTCACTTCTATATGCGCCAATTCGAGGAAGCTATCGTTGAATGCATTTTCAAACACTGCAAAATCAAAACCATCGAAATCGGCTATTGGAGGATTGAAGTAAAGAATAGCTGAACCACCATCGCCGAGACTCACAATGCCATTTGTTTTGGCTGGTCCAATGGTAGAAGTTGAATTCCCGACAGTGGCAAAACCAGAATCTGCCAAATTAATTTGCGCCAACCCTCTATTGATTTCACAACTTTTAGCCCAATTGACAAAACAGGAACTGTCGGCTTTAACAGCAGTAGACCCAAATTTCCCTGCTGCCGGAGCAAACTGAGCACTTAGGGTTGTTGCAAAAAGCGATAATATGGCCAATAGGGATTTCAATAGAAATGTTTATAATGGTTTATGAGGTTTATAAAGGTTTATATCATTAAACGTTAAACTTTTTATAATGGTTTATGAGGTTTATAACATTAAACGCTAAACGTTAAACGCTAAATAATTTACCTTCAATATCATTCACAATTTCGTCGCAGAGTTTATGGTTTTCTTCGAGGATTGATTTTGCTTTCGCTACTATATCTGCGGCCCAAACTTTGTCGTTTAATCCTTTTGCATTGATTAAAACGTTTAACCAAGCCCCACGAACTGCGGTTTTAATGCAAATAGCACCCACCCCTATGTCGCTAAGAGAGTTTTGATTGCCGTTTGTTGCCATTTCTTTGAGCAGCGGAATGCAGCTAAAGGCCACTTGCATGGTTCTGAAAGGAATTTCAGTGGCATACTTGCTAGCATGTTCAATGGCTTGTTTTCTGGCAGCTACTTGTTCTGGATTGTCTTTTGGCAAACCAAAAGCATCCATGATTTTATCGAATGCACGGGTATCTTCATCCACCAAAAACAACAGTTCGTCTTTGATTTTTTGTCCCTTCTCAGCCCAAGGAGAAAATTCTCCAACACGGTCTTCCCAACCTCTTTTTGAAGCGCTCAGATTGGCCACCATTGTACCCAAAGAAGCACCCAAAGCACCTGATAATGCAGCAATGCTGCCACCACCTGGGGCAGGACTATCAGAAGCGGTTTCATCGGCAAATGATTTTATGGTCATTGAAACCAACTTCGATTTTTTAGGGTCGTTTAGAATATATTCAATGATTTTCTTTTGAGGATCAAAAGTTGAAATTTCAGAAAGTCCAAGACTTCTCACGGCCGAATTAACAAGTTCGGCTTCGCTCACGCCGCTGCTAAGTCCTTGTTTTTCAAGAAAATATTTACCTGCATCGAGCATTGGTTGTAACGGTATAAGTCCCACCAATTCACTCCCTGTCACGCGAACACCTCTATCGTCGGCACTTTTTCTTGTTTCTTCGAAAGCAATATGAAGCGGGGTGATGTGGTAATTTGTGAGGTTCATTGAAATTTGGGCCATGTTATATTCTTCGATATACCAACCAATTGCTTTAACGGATTTTAATTTTCCAGGGATACGCACTTCTTCGCCATTTTCATCTTTTACAATTTTACCAGAGATAGGATTCCCTTCGCGTTTCACGCGACCTGCCTCTCGCACATCGAAAGCAATTCTATTGGCAACACGGGTACTTTTAGTGTTGAGATTGATGTTAAACGCGATTAAAAAGTCGCGGGCGCCAATTACAGTTGCACCTGCTGTTGGATTCATTTCGGCTTTACCAAAATCGGGAGCCCATTGCGGGTCTTTAATTTTATCGAAAAATCCCTCATATTCACCGGCTCTAATAACACTGAGGTTAGATCGCGATTTATTTGTTTGGGCATTCTCATAGAGGTAAGTAGGGATATTTAGTTCAATGGCTACTCTTTGTGCAAGTTGGGCTGCATAATGAGCGGTTTCTTCCATTGAAATACCCGAAATTGGGATGAGTGGGCAAACGTCGGTTGCCCCCATTCTAGGGTGTTCACCTGAATGATTTCTCATATCGATGAGGGATGCGGCCATTTGAATTCCGCGAAAAGCCGCTTCAACCACCATTTCCACTTCGCCAACAATGGTTACAACAGTTCTATTGGTTGCTTTTCCGGGATCTACATCGAGAAGTTGCACACCTTCAACGGTTTCAATTGCATCGGTAATTTGTTTGATGATTTGTAAATTCTTTCCTTCGCTAAAATTAGGAACGCATTCAACAATTTTTTGCATTCAACAAAGGTACATTTTTTCGTTTAAACTGATAAAAAATGCGCTGGAAACTTTGCAAAAGAATGAAAATGGTTGTGTGAATAAACAAAGTTCATGTTTTGAGAATAAAATAAAAGAAAACTAGTTATTATTCATAGAATTTTATCTATTTTTGCACCCCCAAAATTATGACTTTAATCAAATCAATTTCAGGTATCAGAGGAACAATTGGCGGTTCACCAGCGGATAATTTAACGCCAATGGATATTGTGAAGTTTGCATCGGCATATGGCTCTTGGATTTATGAAAAATCGGGCAATAAAAAAATTGTGATTGGCCGTGATGCAAGAATCAGCGGACCTATGGTTCACGAGCTTATCGTGAATACTTTAATGGGTTTAGGTTTAGATATTGTAGATTTGGATTTGGCAACAACACCAACAGTTGAAATGGCTGTGGTTGCTGAAAATGCTGCAGGTGGGATTATCATCACTGCAAGCCATAATCCGAAACAATGGAATGCACTGAAGCTTCTGAATGAGAAGGGTGAGTTTATTAGCGGAGCCGATGGTGAATCAATTTTACAAATTGCAGAAGCTGGTAATTTCACATATGCAACGGTTGATTTACTCGGGAAAAGAACAAAAACAGATTACCTAGATTACCATATCCAAAAAATATTGGAATTGGATTTGGTTAAGCCTGAATTAATTAGAGAAAAGAAATATAAAATTGCCGTAGATGTTGTAAACAGTGTAGGAGGAATTGCCATTCCACGCTTATTAAAGGCATTGGGTGTTGATGATATTGTACTTATAAATGGCGAAGCAACAGGAAACTTCGCGCACAATCCTGAGCCTTTGGCTGAGCATTTGGGGGAAATTTCATCAATTGTAAAATCAGACAAATGTCATTTAGGCATTGTGGTTGATCCGGATGTTGATCGCTTGGCTTTTATTTCCGATGATGGTGAAATGTTTGGTGAAGAATATACGTTAGTTGCTATTTCTGATTATGTATTAAAACACAATCCAGGTGCAACTGTAAGTAACTTGTCGAGCACTAGGGCTTTGAAAGAACTCACAGAAAAGGCAGGACAAAAATATTTTGCAAGTGCGGTAGGTGAAGTCAACGTTGTTGAATGTATGAAAGCAAACAATGCCGTGATTGGTGGCGAAGGTAACGGTGGTATCATTGTTCCTGAGTTGCATTA